>CAJXRU010000062.1 GCA_913060565.1 uncultured Gammaproteobacteria bacterium
GGCTCGGAGATGTGTATAAGAGACAGGATATAGCGTCAGCGCTTGCGCATGTAATTTTGCACCTTGAGGAGGTTCTTCCTTCTCATTGGCCATCTCTTGCATAACTTGGCTAAATTGTTGCGCTAATTTAGATTGCGCTGTCGTTAATTCAGCACTTGTATTATCAGTCGTTGATTGAGATTTTCCCGTACGTTCTTTTACTGTCTGTGCTTTCTCGACGACAACACGATTGTTATCTAATTTCGCAATCAATTTAGGCTGATACGGCGCAGGTGCCGGTGGTAAAGCAACTTGCGTTACGGTAATTGGCGCTGCGACAGGTTGTTGTTCAGCAATTTGAACAGGCGCTCGTTGTACTAATTCTTGAGTTGCATTTGATGGCTGCTGTGAAACCACCGCTAAACCGATACCACAGGCGAGAGTGACAAGCGGTAACAGCCACCAGCTATTTAAAGATTGATTCATGACTTAATTCCTCGCAACTGTAGCGAATTCTTCCCCGTAAGACTTTGCAGCCTTACTAGTGTTTTCGCACCAGCAATACCATCAACAGTCAGCTGATTATCTTGTTGAAAGCGTCTTACTTTTTGACGTAGTTCTTCATCAAACACATCACTTGGATAACTCCCAGCGGCGTACAATTGATTAAGCATTTGTGCTAATTCACTGACGCCCGCACCACGCTGACCAATAGCAAGTGCACGCTCATATTCAAAGTTTGGCTGCCATAATAACGTGAACTCTCCCGTTAATCGCTCTAATAGCCACGCTTTCGTCACAGTTAATTGCGAACGATTAAATTGAATCTTTATCGCCTGTTCATCATCAGCGTTGAGCACAACACCAAAATACAATTTTCCATCATCTTTTAGGGTCACCAACGCCGGGTGATTATATTCCAATAATGCTTGCCAACCACTCGCCGCCAAACAACGTAATCCGTAGCTTTTAGCCTGCACACAGCCATTACTACCGGCGCCATGAGCAGTGCCCCAAGCCCCCATTAATGCAGAAAATGCCGTTGACTGATTAGTCGCAGATTGCATAATTTCGCGTAGCTGACTGTTATCGGCCTTCATCTCAACTAACGATTGAGTTGTTTTTGCAGCGGTTTGAGCCGCTGGCTCTTGATGCTGATTTAACGCCCACGCTGTGATGCCATAACCTAACATCAAGGTAATCACACTAACCAATGACGGCATGGCCCATGCTGGCGCACTATTATTTTTAACGGGCACATCAATCGCTAAAATATCACCAGCGATTTCATTAATCGTTTTAGGACCAATTTCGGTAAGCTGCTGTCCATAAGCTTGAAGCAGTGCCTTATCGCAAATCAAATTTATAATGCGCGCAATACCGCCACTCAATTGATGAACACGATTACACGCCACTTTGCTAAACAGAGCGCTATCACGCCCCGCAATTGCTAATCGATGAGCGATGTAAGCACTAACATCAACATTATTCAAAGGAAGTAAGTGATAACGTGCAGTAATTCGTTGCGCCAATTGTCGTAAATGATTTTGTTTAAGTTGTTGTTGCAATTCAGGCTGACCAATGAGTACAACTTGGAGTAATTTCTTATGATCTGTTTCTAGATTTGTTAATAAACGTAGTTGTTCTAATACCTCACCACGTAAATGCTGTGCTTCATCAATGACTAATAACGTATTACGACCCTGCTGATGATTGGCGAGCAAAAACTCACTCAATAAATCGGTTAGCTGCTTAAGTGTTGGTTCTGGGCTATAACTAATTTTCAGTTCATCACACAAGGTGGCAAGTAATTCAACCTCACTCAGTGACGGGTTAAGAATTGACGCAATATCAGTTGACTCATCTAACTGACTTAACAAAGATCTTGCGAGAGTTGTTTTTCCCGTACCTACCTCACCAGTAAGCAACACAAAACCACCACCTTCTTTGAGGCAGTATTGTAAATGGGTGACAGCCTGCTGATGTTGCTGACTTAAAAACAAATATTTTGGATTTGGCGCGATAGTGAACGGCGCTTCATTGAGGCCATAGAAAGCCTGATACATATTAACAATCCCTTTTAATTCTTACTAAAAACACGCCAACTTCATGTCCATTTACGGCTGGAGAGTTATTATGACGGGTAAAGATGCCAGATTTGAGTGCGAATTAAAACAAATAGTTCTCAATTGGATCTAATAATGTGGAAGATATTTTCTAATAATCGAATGATACTCTTCGCTATGCTTAAAAGTGTTTAATGCGTCATTAAAGTTATTTCGCAAATCGGCATCGTTAAAGCCAACATGAGCATCTACTGAGTTAAAGATGACATGCTCTTTAACATCAGATAACCGATGAGCCTTCAAAAAATAATAAAAAATATAATAATCAAGTAACACTACATCATAACGCTCTTTCATTAATAACAAAGGTAGAACCGACATTGACGATATCTCACGATAGTTTTTATTTCGCTTCGTCATTGCTAAAAATTCATCGCCAAAGTATTGAGAAGCCCCCTGAAAGGTAACTATTCTTTTATTGGCCAAGTCAGCAATACTCTTAATATCCAATTTTTCACTACTCCTAGTAAAGAAGGTCGGTCGATATTCAATAATTACATCGGAAATAAATACTCCCTCACTATCACTTTCATAAAAAGTCGGCAAAAACAAATCAGCATTTTTCTTCAAAACCTCAAGTCGACCTCGTTTTAATGGCATAAAACGAAGATTCGATGAGTAACCTATTTTTTGAAGAACTGCCAACGTAATATCGACATCAATGCCATTACGTGTTGGCTCAATGATGTGAGGTGGAGCATGATCAGACACTACCGTAAGATCAACTGCGGAGCTGTTGTGAGAAAAACATGATATGAATATACAACAAAGTAACAAAAATTTATGTACCTCGATGCTCATAAGCTCTCCTCAACAAATACTTTCAGTCTAATAATACGCACGATAAAGGATCTAACGCAAGGCAATCAACGGCTAATTACAGCGACATAAATACTCGTTATAATATCTCGCTTAGCAATAGAAGAAATAGGAAAGTACGTGGAAATTTATTTAGTCGGCGGTGCAGTTCGCGATCAGTTATTACAACTTGATGTAAAAGATCGAGATTGGGTCGTTGTTGGCGCGACCCCACAAGAAATGCTCGATGGTGGATTTCAACAAGTTGGCAAAGACTTTCCCGTATTTCTACATCCAACAACTAAAGAAGAACACGCACTGGCACGTACTGAACGAAAATCAGGGAGTGGCTACACTGGATTCACCGTTTATAGCGCGCCAGACGTTACCTTAGACGATGATTTAATTCGTCGTGACCTTACCATTAATGCCATCGCGCAAAGCGATTCAGGCGAATTATTCGATCCTCATAACGGTCAGCAAGATCTTAACGATCGCATATTACGTCACGTATCACCTGCGTTTAGCGAAGATCCATTACGTGTATTACGCGTTGCTCGATTTGCTGCTCGTTTCGCACACCTAGGCTTTACAGTTCACCCTACAACTATCGAATTAATGCGAGAACTTGCCAGTAATGGCGAACTTAATCACCTCACCAGCGAGCGCGTTTGGCAAGAAATGGAACGCGCGTTAAACACTCAATCACCACAAGTATTTTTTGAAGTACTACGTGAATGTGATGCGTTAGCTGTGCTGTTCCCTGAACTTGATGCTTTATATGGTGTACCAAATCCTGAAAAATGGCATCCAGAAATTGACAGCGGCATCCACACAATGATGGTGCTAGAGCAAGCAGCAAAGTTAACTGACGATACCGAAATCAGATTCGCAGCACTCATTCATGACTTAGGTAAAGCAGTTACCGATCCAAAACTATGGCCTTCTCATCACGGCCATGGACAGAAAGGATTACCGTTAATTGAAGCGTTATGCCAACGACTTCGAGTACCAAATACCTATAAAGATTTGTCGCTAATGACCAGTGATCATCATTGTAAGATTCATCGCTGCGAGGAGATGCGTAAAGACACCATTATTAAGTTATTTGATAAAACAGATTCATGGCGTAAACCAGAGAGATTTAAACAGTTTTTACTTGCTTGTGAAGCAGATGCCCGTGGACGCCTACATTTTGAAACAGCCGATTATCCACAGCGCCAAACCATGCTCGACTATCTCAATAAAGCCAGCAGTGTAAACGTGCAAGATATTATTAAACAAGGAATTACCGGCCCAGCTATCAAGCCCGCGTTATTTAAAGCACGAATAGACAGCATATCAGACTAATAATAAAGCCCTGAACGTCCGCACACAGGGCTATATTTTTTACTAACCAACAATCACGCTATTCCATCAATTACAGGCATTTCCCTTACAAATAACAGATTTATCAATTCGTAAATCTACTAATGCAGCATTATTGGATACATCAATTTTGGTCAGTGGATTTCCTAAAGCAAATAGTTGTTCCAACGCAATATTATTTGAGACATTAATATCAGTAAGATCGTTATCGTTAACCAGCAATGCACGCAACCCTAAAATAGAGTCAGTATTGATATTCGTTAACATATTACCACCTAGTATAAGCCGCTCCAGTCGAGTATTTTCCGTCAAATCAATAGTCGTTAGTTGATTATTTAATAAACTTAACTTAACCAATAATGTATTAGAACTTACATCAACGGTAGCAAGGTTATTACTTCGTAATATCAACTCTTCTAGTGAATAAAGCTCCTCAATCCCTTCTGTTGAGGAGATGCCTAACCCATTACAGGAAACAGATTTAATATCTTCTACATACATTTTATCGGCATGCTGATCTAAAATACAGTCACGCAATTTATTATCAGCAAAGGCAACATCTATCAGTTTCGGTCGCTCGAAAGTTGCATAAAGACGACAGCGCTCATTAATAATTCCCGTTGTATATATATTGCCCTCAAGCACACCGCCACAGCCAGTTGCAGTTCTTATACGATAGCCAACATCTGGCTGAACAAGAAATTTCGCAACGTGACCATGAGTAACTTCAAGCATTTTCGGTGCAATCTGACCATTATGTCCAGTTTGGCTGTCAACCATGTATTGTGGGCAAGGCTCGCCGACACAAAACACATCGTTGTCTAAGCGAATATCAACTAATTCAGCGTTATTTGTTACGTCCACCTTTTCAAGATAATTACCTTTTATGATTAGCAAACTCAACGCTGAATTTTTGGAGACATTCAGGTCCGCTAACTGATTATTCCCTGCCGCTAATTGTACCAACTTCAAGTTTTTCCTAACATTTAGGTTCATCAATTGGTTGTTACCTACTATCAGCCTGACAAGCATTTTATTGCGCGATACATCAATGCTCGATAGATGATTGTTCAGTAAAGAAAGTTCGGTTAAGAGAACATTGCTAGTCACATCAATCGTCGCAATATTATTTTTTCGAAGATTAAGTGAAACGAGTGCAGTAAGACCCTCAATGCCATTAGTGTAAGTTATCCCCTGCTCGGAACAATCCAGTTCACTCACTTGATCAACATACAGTGCGTCGGGGTGAGAATTACGCAGACAAACCTCAAGGTTCTTATCCTTAAACTTGATGTCTTTTATCCGGGCACGCTCATGTTTAGCGCGAGAACAAACCCCACCAAAGCATTTTACTTTTTCATTAAATGACAATAATTTAAGACTATTATTTTGAGTAAGATATATCCATTCAAGCGGGTTATAAATAGCACGTAATACTCTTAATTTCTTACTACTAGCGACCCTTATATGACTCAGTTTATTATCATTAACCGATAAATGTTCTAGATGCCTGCTATTACCAACATCCAACGACTTCAATCGATTCTCATTTGCTTGTAATTGAATGAGGCGTGGATTTTTATGTAAATTCAGTTTCCTTAATTTGTTGCCACTTACAATTAACTGAGTTAGCTGATGATTATTCGTCAAATATAAGTGACTGAGGTCGTTATTAATCGCGCGCAAGCTTTCAAGTTCACGATTATCTGTCACGTTTAAAAATGACAATTTGTTGTTATTGATAAACAATCGCTTTAATTTACTATTTTTCGTTAAATCAATATCGGCGATTTTATTGTCAGAAACATATAATGCAATTAGATGTTTGAGTTGGGACGTATTGATCTTAGTAATTGAATTATCATTGAAGTGAATAATACGAAGCGCCCTTAATTGCTCTATACCAGTCGTATTAACAATATTTCTGGCGTTACAATGCAGCGCAAATAAATCTTTCACATAGGTTCTTCCATGATCTTTAACGCATCGTCGCAGGTTACTATCTTCAAATTGAACATCGGCGATTTTTCTTCGTTCAACCTCTGCAGTGCTTGATATTGACGCACTTATTGATGAAAAAACGGAAGAACTTTCAGCCCTTTTGACGATTACGCCATTAGCAACCATAGTAACTACAGCTGCTAAAATAAAGGACCACTTTGAACAATTATAAAACTTCATAATGTTTTCCCTTTATCTACTGTTTTGAACGGAACAAACCACACCTATCACGTATGATTGATTTTCCCAGCTTGGATAAAAGAGCCCTAACTGGGCAGAACAAATATAGTACGCTGTTCAGTTTTTGCACGATTAATGTCACAAATAAATAGAGCAATATTCATTTACTACGTCAATAACTTGCTAAGTAATTGAATACACGGGAGAGAGAGTTTTTATTAAGTGGAAAATAAAATAACAAACGGACTTCTTTCTAGTCGCTATGAAAGCATAGCGACTAGAAAGATAAATTAAAGTGTTAAAAATGCAATTAAACCAACACCTAACAACAAGCGATAAATCACAAACGGTAACATGCCCATTTTGCTAATGACTTTGAGGAAGAACGTTATACAAACGTACGCACTAACAAATGATAAGATTGCGCCGTAACCTAACTCACTCCAATTAACCACCACACCATCATCTAAAAAGCCTAACGCCGTATAACCGCCGCTCATAATGATAATTGGAATAGACAATAAAAAAGAATAACGTGCGGCGCTCTCACGAGTCATCCCCAGCATCAAACCAGCCGTCATCGTAATGCCTGAACGAGATGTGCCTGGAATCAATGCTAATGCTTGAGCAAAACCAATAAACAACGCGTTAGACAACGTAAGTTCGTACTCACCTTTAACTTGCTTCGCTTTGACATCAACCCACCATAACAACAAACCAAAAACGATGGTTGTGCCAGCAATCACCCACGCGCTACGCAGATATAACTCAATAAAATCTTTTGCCAAATACCCGAACAGAGCGGCAGGAATAGAACCGATTAGAATCCACCACGCTAAACGACTTTCGCTATTATGAGTACCAGCGAAAGAGCCGCCCCAAGCACCCAATAAGCTGAATACTTCTTTACGGAAATAAATAACAACCGCTAATAACGTGCCTAAGTGCACAGCAACATCAAAGGCCAATCCTTGATCTTTCCAGCCTAATATTTGCGACGGTAAAATAAGATGTGCAGAGCTTGAGATAGGCAAAAATTCAGTAAAACCTTGAATAAGAGCCAGAATAAAGATTTCTAAAATCGACATTAAATAATTCCTTGCCAGTCGAATTCAACCGCCCACAGCGATTGTTGAGATTTGTCGTAGTTATCCCACAACGATAAATAAGATTGGTTTAATACCGGATGAATTACATCAGGTGCAATTTGCGCAAGAGGCCACAATACAAAGGCATTTTTATCAATTTCATGACGAGGTAACTGGGCAGGTTTTTCGACAACTAAGGCGTCATACACTAATAAGTCTAAATCAAGCGTACGTGAACTAAACTTTTTCGCACTGCGATCACGACCGTTATCGACTTCTATTTGACGCAATGTTTGGCATACTTCATCAACAGACAACGACGTTTCACCGCCGCATACTAAATTATAAAAGTTGCTACCATCAAAACCGACAGATTCACTTTCAAAGACATCGGAAACGGCAAAGTCACTAATAAATTCACCCATCGCAGCAATACCTTGACGCACGTTATGTGCCTTATTGATATTACTGCCTAGGCTAATATAAATGCGCGCCATTAACGCTTTACTCCACGCTCAATACGCACACCGACACCTGACGCGTTTGCAACGGCATCAGGCTTATGAATCGACAGCTTCAACCATTCGATGGAAAATTCGTCCATCAACATTGCCGCAATTCGCTCAGCAACTGTTTCAATTAACTCAATTTTTTGAGTCTCAAGCCAGCTCGTAATGCGTTGTGACACAGTGGCATAATCGAGTGCCTTGGTTAAGTCATCATTCAGCGCAGGCGCCCTATTGTCCCAAGCCATCTCAAGGTCAATCTTAAGTGTTTGTTTAATAGTTTTTTCCCAGTCATAGGCACCGATAGTTGTTTCAACGGTTAACTGATTAATAAAAACGATGTCCATAGAGATTCTCTAATTAGGTTAGATATTTCAAACGAGTCTAAAAGGTCGGATACCTTTTTTTATATTAACAGCATATACTTAGCTTTAATGCTCAAAAGACAGGCTGTTAACGAACGGCGCTAATATAGCTTATTTTGAAAAGGAAAACAGCCATAATGTCTAAAACCACCGCAACAACGACGCGAGAAAGGCACTCTTAATTAGATGACGATACCTCTCACATTACTCATGGTTATCGTGGCTTACTTAGCGGGGTCACTATCAAGTGCCGTTATCGTTGCTCGCGCTTACAAACTACCCGACCCAAGAACCCACGGCTCTAATAACCCTGGTGCGACAAATATGTTACGTATCGGCGGTACTACGCCTGCCGTTCTCGTGCTCATTGCAGATGTGCTAAAGGGCACCATTCCAGTGTGGTGCTCCTATTTTTTAGGGCTGCCACCTATTGCACTAGGCATCATCGCCATAGCAGCCTGTCTTGGTCATATCTTCCCAATATTTTTCGAATTTAAAGGCGGCAAAGGCGTAGCGACGGCATTAGGTGCCATCTTTCCGATTGGTGCCGATCTAGGCGGTTATCTCATTGCTTGCTGGTTTGTATTATTGCTATTAACAGGTTATTCATCACTTGCTGCTATCTGCGCTGCGTTCTTAACGCCAATATTTACCTACTACATCAAACCGGAATACACCATTCCTGTTGCTATGCTCTGCGCACTCATTATTATTCGCCACCAACCAAACATTAGACGACTATTAGCGGGTGAAGAACCCAAGGTATGGAAGAAGTTTAAGAAGAGTGAGAAATAAATCGAGCTATCGCTGACTACCGTTTAGCTTCTCTTATTATTCAACTGCGGCCTGCAACTTCTCAGCACGCTTATCCAATAACGCCTGAATATTTTTTGCATCTTCAATAAGCTTTTTTGCTTGCTGTGGTGACGTTGTCATTGGCAAAGGAATCGTTGCTGCGCTATGGCTTGCTTTATTGTCGCTAGTGGCTTGTGAATCATTCGAAGATAAATCAATAACATTACCATTGGGTTCAATGTAAACAATCTCCACTGGCGTATCGTCTGCCGGTGGAATGTCCGACATATGCCACTTTCCATCGCTACCTTTCCAGCGATAAACGGCGGACTTCATAGCAACAGGTTTTACTTGAACAAGCTCACTTGTGCTCTTTTCGACTTCACTCCATGAACTTTTAATCTGCTCAGTAACTTTCTCCAGAGGTGAAGTCGATGACGTAAAATCATCAACTTTCAACCAAGGCGTACCGTCTGGCTTTTTAAGGATAAACAGGCCACCCACTGCTAAGATAACAACGACCAACATGGTTTTAATAAATAACTTCACTGAGTAATTCCTTTACAGACACTTTTCCAATATAACTTTAATGGCAAGATAAAAGTTTAATCGACAAGGCGCGCGAATGATTAATAGCCTGCTATTGTGATTGAGCGCAACGCAGTCGATAAGCTTTTAGACGCCATTAAACGGCTGGCAGCTGATCCATTGGCCAACGTGGTGTCGCACTAATCTCTAATCCAACGGTTTGATCAGCCTTCAAACGCTGCATTCCCGCATAAGCGATCATCGCACCGTTATCGGCACAAAACTCATGGCGTGGATAAAACACCTCACCGCCACGAGATTTCATCATTGCTTCAAGTTGCTCACGCAAATGACGATTTGCGCTTACACCGCCAGCAACAACTAAACGTTTTAAGCCGCTTTCTTTTAAAGCGCGCTTACATTTAATCGCCAACGTATCAACAACTGCATCTTCAAATGCACGAGCGATATCGGCTTGAGTTTGATCGTCAGGCATTTGATCGTTTCCGCGATGATCGTTGATCGTATTCGCCGCAAAAGTTTTCAAACCACTGAACGAAAAATCCAATCCCGGCTTATTTGTCATTGGTCTTGGGAAGGTAAAGCGTGAGCTATCGCCCAATTCTGCTAATTTAGATAAACGAGGGCCACCTGGGTAATCAAGTCCGAGTAACTTGGCAGTTTTATCAAATGCTTCACCGGCAGCATCATCAATAGACTCCCCCATCACTTCATATTGCCCAATGCCGTCAACCCGCACCATCTGGGTGTGTCCACCTGAAACTAACAAAGCCAAGAACGGAAAATCAGGTTTATTTTCTTCAAGCATTGGTGCCAATAAATGGCCTTCCATGTGATGCACAGCAACAGCAGGTTTATCCCATGCATAAGCCAATGATCGTGCGACAGAAGCGCCAACTAATAACGCGCCAACCAAGCCTGGGCCTGCGGTGTAACCAATACCATCAATATCTTCTTCTGTGCAATTTGCCTCAGCAAGTGTCTCACGGATCAAACCAATGATCTTTCTTGAATGATCGCGAGACGCCAACTCAGGAACAACACCGCCATAATCGGCGTGTAGCTTCACCTGACTATATAACTTGTGTGCCAGCAGTCCTTGCTCATCATCATAAATGGCAACACCAGTCTCATCACAAGAGGTTTCAATTCCTAAAATTCGCATCTTTTTTCGGCTCAAACTCAATAAATATGGGGCAATTGTACGCTGTGCGAATTAATTTTGCAGCTAGCTTATGATCTTTCTTTACAAGCAAGCATCGTTCAGACTAAAATAGCGCACCAAATTTGACGGCCCTGCAAAAATATTGCAATTGGCTTAATGAAACAAACCTTCGAGGTGAAAGGCAAATGCCAATAGTTAAAGTTAGAGAAAACGAACCATTTGACGTAGCACTACGTCGTTTTAAACGTTCATGCGAAAAAGCAGGTATCTTATCTGAAGTTCGTCGTCGTGAGCATTACGAAAAGCCAACGACTGAACGTAAGCGTGCTAAAGCAGCAGCTTCAAAGCGCCTAGCTAAAAAGCTAAGCCGTGACAATGCACGTCGCAAACGTCTTTACTAGACACTAGATTCGGATTAGTAAGACTATGACACTTAAAGAGCAACTTACTGACCAAATGAAAGTTTCTATGCGCAATAAAGATAAATTGCGCTTAAAAACTATCCGTATGGGTCAGGCTGCTATTAAACAACGTGAAATCGACGAGCAAATTACCTTAGACGACGATGCTGTATTAGCTATCCTTGTTAAAATGGTAAAACAACGCCGCGACGCAGCGCAGCAGTTCATTGAAGCAGATCGTAAAGATCTAGCCGATATCGAAGAGCAAGAAATCACAGTGATTGAGGAGTTTCTTCCAAAACCACTGACAAGCGATGAAATAGACGCTTTGATTAAAGCAGCAATCGAAAAATCAGGTGCTTCTTCAATGCAAGAAATGGGTAAGGTCATGGGCCTGCTCAAGCCGCAAGTTCAAGGTCGTGCTGATTTAGGTAAAATTAGTGGTTTGATTAAAGCTGCGTTAAACAGCTAAACCCTATTTGCCAGTGCTTCAATGCACAACTAGTGTTAAATATGCCGTGCTTTTGCGCGGCTTATTTGTTTCTGGAACCTAGTCATTCCAAACGAAATAAAAAACATCCCTTCCCCTTTTGCTGCTACAGCGAAAAAGGTACACTCATTTTAGTTTCAATAACGAGATAAATAGATTTTTCATGGCCGGTTTAATTCCACAACAATTCATAGACGATTTAATAGCACGCACCGATATTGTCGACTTAATTGATTCGCGGGTAAAACTCAAAAAAGCCGGAAAAAGCCATGTAGCCTGTTGTCCATTTCACGGCGAAAAAAGTCCTTCATTTCACGTAAGCCAAGACAAACAGTTCTATCACTGCTTTGGTTGTGGTGCCAGCGGCAACGTCATTTCATTTTTGATGGAATATGACCGCCTCGACTTTGTCGACACCATCGAAGAACTCGCAGGCATGTACAACCTTGATGTACCTCGTGACAAAGACGGCGAACGCCAAAAATCGGCACAACAATACAGCATTGAGAAACAACAAAAACTTGATTACTACGAACTCATGGATCAAGTGTCTAGCTTCTATCGCCAACAACTAAAAACTAATAAAAACAGTGAAGAAGTTATCGAGTACCTCAAAAAGCGTGGCCTGAGCGGTGACGTTGCCAAAACATTTGGTATCGGTTATTCACCAGATGATTGGGAAGTTGTTAAAACAAAATTTACTAAAAATGGCGGCAAATTCGATCCACAACGCGAAACGCAATTACTCGATACTGGTGTATTAATCAAAAACGAAAAAGGCCGTGTTTACGACCGTTTTCGTCACCGTGTCATGTTCCCTATTCGCGATCGCCGTGGTCGTGTAATTGGCTTTGGTGGCCGAGTACTTGACGACTCAACACCCAAATATCTTAACTCACCAGAAACGCCAATTTTCTCTAAAGGACTTGAGTTATACGGATTCTATGAAGCCAAACAAGCCAATCGCGATCTCAAACGATTACTTGTGGTTGAAGGTTACATGGATGTTGTAGCTTTAGCACAACATGGCGTAAGCTGGAGCGTAGCATCACTGGGCACCTCAACAACCAGCGAACAAATTCAACTAATGTTCCGTAACACCAGCGAAATTATCTGTTGTTACGACGGCGATCGCGCTGGCCGCGAAGCTGCATGGCGAACACTACAAAACTCATTGCCGCAATTGCAAGACGGTCGTCAAATCAAATTCATGTTCTTACCCGATGGTGAAGATCCTGATTCAATGATCCGCGAAGTCGGCCACGATGAATTCGTCAAACTCGTGGACAACGCCACCCCATTATCGCAATTTATGTTCGACAACCTCATAAGCCAAGTTCAAATGGACAGTGAAGATGGTCGTTCAAAACTCGCCAACCTTGCATTGCCAATGGTTAACAGCATTAGCGATGGCGTGTTCCAACAAATGATGAAAGACAAGCTCGCCAAATACCTTGGTATGGACAGTGAATCACTCAATCGATTTATTACGCCTGAAGCACCAGACGCTAATAAAAAACAACGCAAAAAGGCCAATCGTGGCAGCATAGTGCGCCAAGCAATTGGTTTACTCATTCAGCATCCGCGACTTGCCAATGCACTAGCCGGAATGCCATCGCTAGATCAAGTCAATCTCAAAGGCACCGACTTACTCCAGCAACTGATTAATCAGGTACACGAACATCCTGAAATCAGCGCACCACAACTGCTAGAGCGTTGGAGAAATGCCCCTGAATACAATGCATTACTCAAACTTGCAGGCTGGCAACACGACGTCGATGACAACAATCTACAGTCACATTTTGTCGACACCATAGTGCAAATAATTAATAAGCATTTAGAACTACGTCTCGAACAATTATCCCACAAAGACCGTGTTGAGGGATTGACCACCGACGAGCGTAAAGAATATGCGCAATTAATCACAAATGAGCGCTAACTTAGGCTAGCGGCACCCACTATAAACAGTTATAATTAATCCTTATGCAACTTTTTGTTGCTATTCTTTTTGTCAGCATTAAAAGTGGATAAAATCTATGGAGCAAACCTCACAGTCTCGTCTAAAACTTCTAGTTGCCAAAGGTAAAGAGCAAGGTTACTTAACCTATGCCGAGGTTAATGACCATTTACCAGCAGACATGGTCGATTCCGATCAGATTGAAGATATTATCCAGATGATCAACGATATGGGTATTCAGGTGTTCGAAAACGCACCGGATCAAGATACTCTAATGATGTCTGAGAACAGCACCGATGAAGATGCTGCAGAAGCAGCGGCTCAAGTGCTAGCCACCGTAGAAGGTGAAATCGGTCGTACCACTGACCCAGTTCGTATGTACATGCGTGAAATGGGTACAGTAGAACTTCTGACACGTGAAGGCGAAATTGTTATCGCTAAGCGTATCGAAGAAGGTATCAAACAAGTTCAAACTTCGGTTTCTGATTATCCAGCAGCTATTGCTTCACTACTTGATCAATACGACAAGTACGAAGCTGAAGAAATGCGTCTAAGCGACATCATCACCAACTTCATCGACCCAGATGAAGACGATAACTTCGTCCCTGGTGCGTCTCACATTGGTTCTGCATTAACAGAAGAACAGCAAAGTGATGACTCTAAAGATTCAGACGACGATGATGAAGACGAAGAAGAAGTTGATACAGGCCCAGATCCGGTAGAAGCTGCCGAGAAATTTGGTAACCTTCGCACTGCCTTTGAAAAAGTTAAAGAACTTGCTAACAACAAGGGTCGCGATCACGCCGACACTATCAAAGCAACAAGTGCACTAAGCGAAGTTTTCCGTGAATTCCGCCTAGTACCAAAACAATTCGATCGCATGGTTAAAAACATGCGTGACGTGATGGATCGCATCCGTGTTCAAGAACGTCTAATCCTGAAATTCGCCGTTAACCGCGCTAAAATGCCAAAACGCGAATTTACCAAAGTTTTCCCAGGTAACGAATCTGACAAAACGTGGTTAATGGACGCACTTAAATCTGGCGAACCATACGTACAAGCACTAGAAGATAACGAACGCGATATCTTACGTGCCATCAACAAATTAAAAGACATTGAGCAAGAAACTGACCTAACTATTGCCTCAATCAAAGACATCAACCGTCGCATGTCTATTGGTGAAGCAAAAGCACGTCGTGCTAAGAAAGAAATGGTTGAAGCTAACTTACGTCTTGTAATTTCGATTGCTAAGAAATACACCAACCGTGGTTTACAATTCCTTGATTTAATTCAAGAAGGTAACATCGGTCTAATGAAAGCTGTTGATAAATTTGAATACCGTCGTGGTTACAAATTCTCGACTTATGCAACATGGTGGATCCGTCAAGCAATCACTCGCTCAATCGCTGACCAAGCGCGTACTATTCGTATTCCAGTACACATGATCGAGACAATCAACAAACTGAACCGTATTTCTCGTCAAATGCTACAAGAAATGGGTCGTGAGCCACAACCGGAAGAGTTAGCTGAGCGCATGCAAATGCCAGAAGACAAAATCCGTAAAGTACTTAAGATTGCTAAAGAGCCAATCTCAATGGAAACACCAATCGGCGATGACGACGATTCGCACCTAGGTGACTTCATTGAAGATACAACGCTTGAGCTACCATTACAGTCAGCAACATCTGAAGGCCTAAAACTAGCCACTAACGATGTACTAGCTGGTCTAACAGCTCGTGAAGCAAAAGTACTGCGTATGCGTTTCGGTATCGACATGAATACTGACCACACGTTAGAAGAAGTTGGTAAACAGTTCGACGTAACCCGTGAACGTATTCGTCAAATCGAAGCGAAAGCACTACGTAAACTGCGCCACCCTTCTCGCTCAGAACAGCTTAAGAGCTTCTTAGACGAGTAATCTACTCGCTAACAATCACTTAATTGAAAGCCGCTATTTCGTAAGATGTAGCGGCTTTACTTTTTCTACAACATAGAACATAAAACCTAGAAAATTCAGCCATAGAAAAAACCTATCACCACCATTCAAAACAACGATTACCAATCCCTTTACCTCAACCTAACTTGAGGACTTAAAGTAACTCCATCGAATCAACGAACACAATAAAAAAAGACTTATCAAGGAGATACTTATGTTAACTTTAGAGCACCTAAACCTAGTCGTAAAAGACATCGACGAAACTATCAAATTTTACCAAGCTATCGCACCACATTGGAAAGTACGTAGCAGCGGCCAAGGCAACTGGTACGGCACACCACGCAACTGGGTACACTTTGGCGACGACTACCAATTCATTAGCTTTAATGACAACGGCACAGGTGCTAACCGCGACCTAGAAACCAATGCATTAGGTCTTAGCCACTTCGCCTTTAGCACCGCCAATATAGACGCCGCAACCACACGCTTACAAGCAGCAGGTTTTGAGATTAAGATTCCACTGCATGAAGATGCACACCGTAAAAACATCTACTTCCTCGACCCTAACGGCTACGAAGTTGAACTAGTGCAATACCTATCAGACATTCCAAGTGAACGTAATCTTGATGCATAGCTTTCAAAGCATCCCCCAATAAAAACGCCGCTATCAACAGCGGCATTTTTACGAGAATCAACAAATAAATCAGCATCGAAAGAGAATGGAAAGTGAGTCGAAAAGGACTCGGAAAGCGGTAGCAAACGAATGAATGGAGAATAAATAACCATTTAGTGAAAAATAACAGTCAATCACGTGACGTTTTAAAAATAAATGCTTATACTTACCGCCGCTTAAACAAATCTGTTTAGCATCTAAATGGCCCCTTAGCTCAGTTGGTTAGAGCACCCGACTCATAATCGGTAGGTCCCGTGTTCGAGTCACGGAGGGGCCACCATTTATTTACCTAGCTACACAACATTTCGCTAAAAGTATTGCTGTTCAATTGGTCACTTCCATCGACTGCTTCTGGTACATAGCTGGTCTCGAATTTTTCAGTGTTGTAATTCAAGCGACGGCGGCGACAGGGAATTAGCAAAAATAAAAAGCTTTGTAGCCCTTGCCCATTTTTTTAATCTTTTTTCTAAAAAATTTATAGCATCATTGTACCAACCCAAACTCACGGTCATAGAACTCGCAGTAGACTGAACAATATTAGAAAAGTAAATCAAACTACTCTCTGAATAATTACATTTTCCAAATAGCACCAAAAAATTAAATGGCTGCTGGTAATAATTCACACGGCACGGCGAGCAATTTTTGTCAGTTCAAACTAAAAAAATATTCTTCAACCATTGTCGCCGTCGCCGCCTAAATTAGAGAAATTTACTCAAATAAACCAGCATAGGACCAGCCACAAAAATACGAATGTGTTGACGTGAGTTGTGGTATTTGTGTGAAACAGTAGTGGCTTAGGTTAGAGCTAGAATGGCAGGCCTAGTTGTCACACTAGACCCACCGACTACAAATTTTAGGGCTGATGGTATAGTAGAGCATAGCATTCAAATTTAGTGTTATTGGTATCATTCGTTTAGAGTAAATGATAAATTACGCTCCATTAAAGGATTTAATATGTATTGGACACAACCTGTCCAAACGAACCTATATAGTTTTTAAAACTGAAGCAGTAGGATTTATAAGGATATATGGCAGATATCAAATTGGCAGAAAGACTCGCGAATATAATGGGGACGTTATATAGCGGTGAATCAACGACTATTAAAGCTCTTTCTGAAAAATTCAATACCAGCGAACGCACTATCCACCGTGATATCACTGAACGTTTAAGTTTTTTACCTATTATAAAAACCGATGGTAAATTGCTACTAGATTCTCAAACCATTGGTCAATTAAATAAAAAAATCATTCAAAATTTTGCTGCTATTTGTGGAATAAGGGATTTATTTCCGTCGCTTGACGATGCTTTTCTCCAGTCAATAATGGCCCAAAATCAAGATTCAGCATATCTAGTTAAATCTCATAAATATGAAGACTTAGCGGATCCTATTTTAAAGCAGCTTTTTCTTAAACTCGAAAAATCAATAACCAAGAAAGAAAAAATTCACTTCTATTACAAGGCTAAAGACTACCAAAATGTTAAGCCTTATAAACTGATTAGTTCCAAAGGATTGTGGTATTTAGCTGCACTAGATGGTAACAAACTAAAAACATTTCATGCTAGTCAACTTTCGAGTGTTTGGCCTACAGGGAAGCTATTCGAACACAAACATGCAATTGAGAGGCACATAGAGGACTCGGAAAGTATATGGTTCAGTGATAAAAAATTTGAAGTGACAGTTCAAGTTAATTCTGAAGTAGCTAGCTATTTTCTTCGACGTTCACTTTTACCAGAACAAGAGTTAATAAAAACATGTGACGATGGTAATTTAATTCTTTCGAGCAAAGTTGCTGATGATAAACAGATACTTCCTCTTATTAAATATTGGATGCCTTATCTAAAAATCATTTCGCCTTCTCGACTAGATGAAAAAGTAAAAATATCAATTCAAAACTACCTTAATTGGTAACTAAAAGTATCAGTGAGCAAATTAAGCTACTGATTTAAATCAAAACAAAAGGAATCACTATGAGTTTTTGGAAGAAAGCAGCTTGGGTTGCAGCGGGTGTTGGTGCAGTTGTAGCAGCTCCGGTTACTGGAGGGGGTTCTATTGCAGCATTGGTTGGGGCAGCTGGCACTACTACTGCAGCTGGAATCGCGTTAGGTGCAGCAGGTGGATTGGCGGCTAGTTCTTTGACCGAAGAGTCGAAAAAAGAAGCAGAAAATAGAGGTCGACGAGAAGGGCGAGCTCAATCATCAGTAGAGCTAGATAAACTATCTAAAGCGTTTGAGCAACAAGCTAAACACTTTAGTTCGCATCAAGAATATTTTGATTACATTATTGCATTACAAACTGTCGGGCTAGCTTGTGCGGTATGCGATGGCAGAATCACAGCTTCAGAAAGAGCAGAAATTGATGAATTCATAGCTGGCGTCGCATCTTCAAAATTGCCTGCATCAATTAAGAAAAAAATATCGAAAGTGGCGAAAACCAGGCCAACAATCGATACAGCCTTTGAGCTAGCTACACCATTTATGAAAACGAAAGAACAACGTCAGGATTTTGAAGCTTTGATCGAGTCTACGATGTTGGCTGATGGCCGTGTTCACCCTAAAGAAGAAGCATTCATGAAGACTTGGAAACAAATGGCTGCTTAAATTTAGTAAAAGGAAATTATTATGAGTGATAAATTGGAAAGGTTTAGAAAGCGGCAAAAACTAAAACAACGTTTAGATAAAAAAGATGAGTTATATGACGTTAATAGCTTAGCTCAAATTGATCGTGGTGTTAATCATGATTTATTAATTCAGCTCGATAGAGAGCAGACTGAAGAGTTTAATCCGGTCTATGACCTTTCTGTTTCAGAACATGAAGTAAGAAGCTGTCTATTCTTATTAGATACACAATTCTCCACACAGAAATATGAAGCTCTTTTCAACTCAACTAAGGAAGTAGTTATCGATCAATTGTTACGCCCTTTAAATTTGAGCCGTAGAGATTTAGCATCTAATGATGTTGATGGAGGGCCAGTTACGACTCTAAATAATTTTAAGGATGGTGTTGTAGCTAACGAAAAAGATCAGCAAAGTTACAATGAGCTAAAGAACTCACAAGAACAGTTTAATCGCTCGAAGTATGAGAACTCCGAATTTAAGAAAATGAGAAAGGAGCATCTAAAGCAGGATGAGTTGAGGGATGGTTATACAGGAAAGGAAATCCCCAAAGATGGAAGGAGCCATTTAGATCATATTACATCTGCACATGAAATTGATTCTGATCCTATGAATCATATTGCGATGAATGAAAAAGAACGCGTAACGATGGCAAATTCAGCTAATAATTTGACAATGACAGACTCAAGTTTAAATCAGTCAAAGAGCGACAAAGATCTAAAAAAATGGAATAACTCTCAAAACGCTAAAGATAAAACAAACGATAATGGAGAGCATTATAGTACTGATGATAAGTTAGTTAATAGCAAGTATTCTCAATCTAAACAACACATAAAAAGTACTCAAAACAAAAAGTATTATAATAAATTGGCATCAGAAACTCTTACCACCTCTATTACTGAAGCTAAAAGTGTTGGGTTACAACAAGCTATAGGCAGCTTATTTTCCGAGCTTATTTCGGCTATTTTTATTGAAGTTAAAGATTCATTTATAAATGGTTTTAAAAGTGCCCCCGATGAAACTTTTTGGCAAGCTTTGAAAGCAAGATTATTTCGCGTTATTGGGAAGGTAGTAGGAAATTGGGACTCTGTTATCAATGCATTACAAAGTGGTTTAATGGGAGCTATTAGCGGGTTTGCATCTAATATTTGTACAGTTGTAATAAACCTTTTGGTCAAAACTAGTAAGAATATGGTTAGACTAATAAGAGAGAGTTTTATGTCTCTTATGAAAGCGCTAAAAATACTACTTTCTCCACCTGAAGGTATGAGTTTTAAAGAAAGCGCCCATGAAGCTAGTAAATTGATAGGTACTGGTTTAGTTGTTAGCTTAGGTATTTTTGCTGAAGAAGCAATATCTACGTATTTGCAAGGTTTTGCTATTCCATTTTCGGGAGTTATTTCAGCCGTAATTACTGGTCTTATGACCGGCTTGAGCTCTTTGTTAGTTGTTTTTATGCTTGATAAGTTGGACTTATTTGGAGTTAATGCTGAAGAGCGTCACAAGTTTATTATGGGGGAGTTGGATTCTAAAATTAATAACAGTATTTTAAGTTCTGAGAGTATTATTAGAAAGTTGGGCATTGTAGACTGAATTGTTGTAGGCAATAGATGTAGTAGTTCAGATGTATTAGTCCCGACCTGATCTGACACATCGACTTGAAAAACCGAGAGTTACCCGCTTTGATTATAGGTGTCGAATCTTTAATCAAAAACTAAAAGGAACTCTCGGATGATTCATACTAACAATCCAATCATAAAACACAAAGCGGGTTTATTAAATTTAGCTCAAGAACTGGGTAATGTTTCTAGGGCCTGTAAAGTCATGGATGTATCTCGTGATACATTTTATCGTTACCAAGAGCTTGTTGAAGATGGTGGTATCGATGCGCTAATCGATAAAAGTCGTCGCAGTCCAAATGTTAAAAACCGCGTAGATGTAGAGACTGAGCAAGCTGTCATTGATTATGCAATCGAACAGCCTGCGCATGGACAGCACAGAACAAGTAATGAACTATGAAAGAAAGGCGTGTTTGTCTCTGGTAGTGGCGTACGCTCTATTTGGCTAAGAAACGATTTAGAGAACTTTAAGAAGCGTCTGAAAGCATTGGAGGCTAAAGTAGCCAATGACGGTATTATCCTCAGCGACGCGCAAGTTGCAGCGCTAGAGAAGAAAAAGCACGATGATGAAGCGTGTGGTGAAATAGAAACGGAGCATCCTGGCTACCTCGGTTCTCAGGATACATTCTATGTCGGAAACCTCAAAGGCGTGGGTCGTATTTATCAACAGACGTTCGTTGATACTTATAGCAAAGTGGCCTTTGCCAAGCTCTATACAACGAAAACACCAATTACTGCGGCAGATATGCTTAATGACAAAGTATTGCCTTATTTTGAGGGATATGAGCTGCCAATGCTGCGTATTTTAACTGATCGTGGAACTGAGTATTGCGGCAAAGTTGAGCAGCACGATTATCAATTATATCTAGCGATTAATGATATCGATCATACGAAAACAAAAGCGATGTCACCTCAGACTAATGGTATCTGTGAACGGTTCCATAAGACTATTCTCAATGAGTTTTACCAGATCACGTTTAGGAAAAAGCTGTACGCTGACATGGAAGAGCTTCAAAAAGATCTGGACGAATGGATGAACTACTACAATAATGAACGAACTCATCAAGGCAAAAAGTGCTGTGGCAGAACGCCACTTGAAACTTTACTTGATGGTAAATCGATTTGGGTTGAAAAGAATTTAGCTCAAATCTAACCTGACAGACACGGTTATCAAAACGGGTAACTGTCAGATCAAGTCTGAGCTACTACAGTTCAGACTAGAGCTGAACTACTACAGCTAGGGTGTGTGATTCACAGAGATCGTTTCAACCTAGCGATCTCTAGATCCCTTTTGTAATTGGCATCTTGGACTCTTTCGTTTTCCAAAATGTATTCGCTTGATACTTCATCGCTGAATGGCGTTGACCCACTTAGCTCAAAATATCGCTCCATTGGTGATTTACCTTTATGAGCGCTGTGTGGGCGCAGCCAATTATAGTAATGCTGCCATTCAGCAAGTTGTTCATCTAGAGTGTCAGAGTGGATGTCAATCGTTGCATAGAATTCAGTTTTATCTGTCTTTTGAGAGCGTTCTACTTTTCCATTAAGGTGCGGTGAAGCAGGCTTATTTGGCCTGAACTTAATGCCAAGTTTCATTAGTTTTTTCTGTACTTTTTCAGCAAAAAACTCTCTACCTCTATCAGTCTGAATCCGTTGAATTGGAAACGGCATTTCCTCGATAACCGCGTCTAAGAATATTAATGTATTTGCAGCAGTTCGTCGCTTGAAAACCCTAAGAACACGATATCTAGTACAATCATCAATTGAAGTATATTGATAAAGTCCTGGCGCTAATTTACAAGTATCCATCTGTACTCGATCTCCAGGAGTTGGACGTTCATACCTAATAAAATCAATTTTTCTACGGTATTTAACGATAGGTTTAACTTCGTTTCTTGTTAGGACTTTATGAATAGAAGCCATTGATAGGGAAATATCATGCAATCTTATTAATTCGCTTTGAATACGCCTAGCACCGAGATTTCGTTGAGATCGTATATCTAAGATCAAACATTCCAATTCCTGAGTAATTTTAGTCATTGGAGAGTTATGAGGACGCTTGCTGAGGCTGGCCAAACCTGCTAACCCATCTTTTTGGTATCGTTGCCACCATTTCCGTAATGTAGGTCTAGATATGCCACACCTACGGCATACTAAACCTGCATTACTTGTCTCTTCAAACAACTTTACCCAAGTGAGTCTTTGCTTAATTTCTTTATTCATAAAGCCAAGTATAGTTGAAAGGATGTCTATGAATCACACAGCTAGGGTGACTTAAATTTCCTCGCTCAGCTTATCCAAGACTACTTGTGTTGCATTTGGATGGTGCGCAATAGCTGTTTTTATATTCGAAGAACTATCACTAAGCATTAGTATTAAGGCTCTTGTGGAAGTGTTCGGATTTCTTACTAGCTCTGACTGAACAAGCCAGTCAGAACTAAATGCTAGCTTCTCTAAAGTTGAAGATGGAGTTCTTACACAAGCAGCTACAGCACATCTTACATTTTCTTCTTCGTCGCCAGCTAAGTAATCTAAGCATTCAAGTGGCAATTCAGGGTTTTCGATCAAATGCTCCTTTCCTAGAGAGTTTAGATTCTCACAAATGCTCTCGAACGCGGTCCTAGGTGTATTAGGGTGTGAAGCGACACTTAATAACATCTCGCTTGATGCGTGCTTCTTTTTCGCAAGCTTTTCTAAGATACTTTGCGGTGTTTTAATATTTTGGGCGAAACAAATTAGTGCATCATCCAAGCTCGTTCGTCTTCCTAGCCCAATTCCTGTCTTAAGTAAATCTAAATCAATAACTTCGTTAAGAATTGAAATTAGATCATGTGAATTAATAGTTTGAGGCTGCTTAGTATCATTGTGGTTAATAGTTTCCATTTCTGTATTCCTTGGTTTAAATAATTTTTATTTTTTCACTATATATTGATTGTGCGACAGGTTATGTCGTGAAAGAAATATTACAGACTGCTATTTTATAAAATCCCAAATTATTTCTTTAGCAAAACCAATTTGATCTTTCGCAACACCTAAAATTGGTTTAGAGATTCCCCTGCCTGCGTAAAAAAGCGATTTTACAATTTTCCCATCGTCTAAAGCTTGACTAGCCTGATCCATATCTTTTATTCCCTGTTCAAAATTACCGTCGTGTTTGTTCATGACATATTTCCTTTTCAATGGCTTTTGGCGGCAGCACATAGTCGCCCAACTGCTCGCTGACTGAGCGTAAACGTGATGATTGAATGTGTGCATACCGCGTTGTAGTTTGAGGAGAGTGATGCCCGAGCAAGTGTTGAACATCGTATAAAGTCGCTTTTCCTGAGTTGATCAAGATAGAAGCAAAACTATGTCGAAGATCATGTATTCTCAGGTGTTCTAAAATACCTGCGCGTTGCTTGATTCGAGCAAATGCTTTCTTAGGACGTGTGATCGCTTTTCCTTCTATTTCACTGGCAAAGATATATGGGTTGTTTCTCTTTTTACGCCGACTTTGTTCTTCAAGTACAGTGAGAGCAGCATTGTTGAGCAACACAGTTCTAGCTAGACCAGCCTTTGTATGTGCTAAAAACAGCGTCGCATTCCCATCTTCGACGGAGAAGTCTTTCCATTGGGACTGACATATTTCGCCAATACGCATCCCAGTTAGTAGTACGAACTTGAGTGCATTAGCCCCAGCCCTCCCTTCGTCTTCGTCGCAAGCTCGTATGAATCTTATGACCTCGTTTTTGCTTAAAAAACGTTGCTTAATATAATAAACGGGGTCAGGTTCTGAGGTATCCCCACAAATATTTTGGATAGGCGTCAATACAAATTAATCTCTAGA
>CAJXRU010000063.1 GCA_913060565.1 uncultured Gammaproteobacteria bacterium
TATCGCCTATTCGTGTAGCCAGCTACACCACATAGGCTCTGCCTTGTAGAAACCCTAAACAAATTGCTGCAAAAACGAACTCAAAAGGTCAACAGACCCTAATAAAAAGGAATAATTATGAGTCAACCAACATTAACTCAGCGAATGCTCAACAAGGTAGAGCTTTACGGGAATAAACTGCCCGATCCCGCGGTCTTGTTCATCGCCCTTTTGGGCTTTGTGTGGCTGTTATCTTGGGCGCTATCAGGCATTAGTTTCAATGCCATTGATCCAAGAACAGGTGAACAGTTAATTATTAATAACCAGCTTTCGGGTGCCGCCTTTACGCAGTTTTTATCGTCAATGGTCAATAACTTCTCGCATTTTCATCCTGTTGGCGTTGTTTTAGTCGCGATGTTGGGGATCGGTGTTGCTGAATACTCTGGCTTCATTAATGCAGGTTTGCGTTCTCTATTAGCGAAAACATCATCAGCATTATTAACGCCTTTAGTTATCTTAATAGGCATTGTGTCTCATACTGCTGTAGATGCAGGGTATGTATTAGTCATTCCATTAGGCGGGGTAATTTTCTACGCCGCGGGCAGACACCCTCTTGCTGGTATTGCTGCCGCTTTTGCCGGTGTCTCTGGTGGTTTCTCTGCCAATTTTATTCCTTCAGCAATCGATCCGATGCTGCAAGGTATATCTCAAGCTGGCGCTCAAATTTTAGATCCTAAAATTGTCCTAAATCCACTCAATAACTTCTATTTCACTGCCGCTTCATCATTATTAATTACCGGCTTAGGCTGGTTTGTTACCGATAAGATTGTTGAGCCTAAATTAGCGAATAATAAGCTTGACGGTAATTTAGAAGATTTACCAAAAATGGAACCGCTAAGCACAGCAGAAGGTAAAGCATTAGGTTACGCCCTGTGGTCAATCTTAGCTGGCGTCGTATTACTAATTGCAACGGCGTTTCCTGAATCATCGCCGTGGCGAGCAGGTGATGGCACGCTAACCGCATTCGGCGCACCATTAATGAAATCTATCGTGCCGTTAATTTTCTTATTTTTCTTGTTACCAGGTCTCGTTTACGGCATTGCCATTGGCAAAATTAATAGCTCTAAAAGCTTTGTCGAAGGTATGTCTGCGGCAATGTCAGGCATGGGTTACTACTTGGTGATCATGTTCTTTATTGCCCAATTTATTTACTCATTTGGTCAATCGAATCTCGGTATTTTACTGGCGGTAAACGGTGCTGAATTTTTAAAAGCACTCGATTTACCTGGCTCTGTTACTATCGTCGGTATTATCGTGCTAACAGGATTCATTAATCTATTTGTTGGCTCTGCATCAGCAAAGTGGGCGCTATTAGCACCGATATTCTTACCAATGCTAATGCAATTAGGTATCTCACCTGATTTAGCTCAAGCGGCTTATCGCATTGGTGATTCAAGCACCAATATCATCACGCCACTAATGCCTTATTTCCCGTTAGTGGTCGTATTTTGTCAACGTTATGTAACAACAGCAGGTATAGGTACATTGACTGCGATGATGTTGCCCTTCTCACTTATCTTTATGGTGTGCTGGACAATATTTTTACTTGTCTATTGGTCAATGGGGATTCCATTAGGCATTCAAGCAAGTTATGACTATATTGCTGGTTAGTTTTAAAAAATTTGGTCCTATGACATGATGTCATAGGACTTAAATTTTTATTTTTCTACTGATTAATTTCATGATAAAAAGTGTAACAACTTCGTCCACGTTGCTTCGACTCATACATCGCTTTATCGGCGCAATTTAATAGCTCAGCAATATCTTTACCGCATTCAGGGAATTGAGCAATTCCGACACTAACCGAAAGGAAATATTCATCATTCGGTGATGTTAAATTAAACGCACACTCTTTGACTGCTGAACTAGCAAAATCCTTTAAACAATCCGTTGAATAGGTTCTGTCAATATTCTCTATCAGGACAACAAATTCGTCTCCACCCAAGCGAAAAACTTCAGCAAAAATATGGCTCGATTCATTTAATTCGATAACATTTTTCAACTTGCTAGCAACCATTTGTAACGTTTCGTCGCCTACGTTATGGCCAAGTTGGTCATTAATACGTTTAAAACCATCAAGATCAATAAATAGCAAAGCACCTGATTGCCTATGAATGATGCTTTCTAATTTCTTCAGAAATACGCGACGATTATACAGTTGAGTCAATTCATCACGCTCGCTGTGTTGTTTATGTTTTGAGGCATAACGTTTCAAATGTCGTCGATTCAAGACAAAAAACAGAATCAAAATTAAGAGGAATCCTGCGTAAACAATTAAATAACGCTGGATATCTTTACTGTTTAAAAGCTCCTTGTAATGACTAGCAAGCAACTCTTTACGAATTTTTAACGATTGATTCCGTAATTTATGCTCCAAGATATTAGACACAATTATCGTTTCTTTATTAGCCAGTAGTGAAAGTTCTTGAAAATGAATCAAGAATTTTTCAACAAGTAATTGAGTTTCTTGATTATCGTCTTTCGCTACATTTAACAATCTTTCGTTATAGTTATTAACGTCACTTTCGCTGATCTGATAACCAAATATTCGCGCATTGAATACTTCGGTCACAACTTGGTTGACCTCATTAATCACTGATGTAGTTGATGAAGATGTTTTTTCAATTTCCTCTGCTAAGTATTTGATGTAGCGTTGTCGTTGACTTACTTGTGAATTAATTGATTTAAATTTATCAAGAGAGTTCTGCGTCTTCAGAGACAACTCAGCAATCGCACTCAACTGTTCTTTTAAGGCCGTCGAATTATTGATTATAGACATCGGAAATTTTGACAATAAGTTATGTAAACGTTTCTGTGAGCTTGATATATCATCATAATGAAGCGTTAATTGGCTGCGTGTTCTTAGAACATGCTCTGTTAACTCAGTATCAACCTGAATAACATTTAACAGTAACATGTCAACTTCATGGGCCCTACGACTCATGCCAAGTTCACTATCCATATATAACCAAATCAATGGAAATACTAAACAGGTCACTACTAATGAATTTTTAATAAATCGTTTTAATGTCATTCGATCGCGTCCAATGTCGCTAAAAAAGCCTTGATACTCTCGATGTCTTCTTCACTCGCATCAATTCCTAATTGATAGGTAAACATGACTTGAATGGCTTTTTCTAATGTCGGTGCTGACGCATCGTGAAAATATGGTGCCGTTTTTGCCACATTACGTAAACTAGGCACTCTAAAGAAGTTAATATCTTCGTCTTTGCCACTAGAATTGAAATAACCAAGATCTCTAGTATTTATTTTCTGCTCTGGAAAGTACGGCTTAATAACGCCAAATTTTTGCCTTAAATTCCCACCTAAATTTGTGCCTTGATGACAACTGACACAGCCAGCGCTTTTAAACAGATTAAATCCTGCAATCTCAGCGCTATTTAACTTCGTTTTATCCCCCAAGAGATATAAATCAAATCTCGAAGGTTTTGCTAAATTAGCTTCAAATTTAATAATCGCATCAATCACAGTACTCTTCGATATTTCATTATATCCAGCCAAAGTAAACAGCGATTGGTATTCGCTATTGCCTTTCAATTGCGCAATGAGTGACGGCCATTTCCTGTTCATCAAGGTTTTATTTGTGATCAGAAAATCAAGATGCTCTTCTAGACTCTTAAATTTCCCCGTCCAACTGACGTGATAATTGTAAATACTGTAGGATATCGAGGGGGTATTATATACTTTGTCTTTCCCAGCATTATCTTTAGAAAACGGTAAACCATCTGCATAGCCTTTCTCTGGCAGATGACAACTAATACATGCCATTTGCTTATTCTCTGACAAATTCACATCTTCAAATAATACTTTGCCTAAATTTACTTGATGGCGTTGGATACTTGTCTGTTTTTCAATCGGTTTAATTGGCTTTATAAAGTTTCCACTTTCCTGAGCGATAACTTTAACGTTACAAAGAGAAAGTAACATTCCGATGATAAAATAGGCAAAAGTTCGAACGACTATCTTATTCACTCGTGTCTCCTAATTTATGATGCAACATAATATCGAATACGGAGATATGTAGTTCATCTCACCAAACGCGAACACGTTTAACAAAAAATATTTCAAATCACGATTCATTAGATAACTATAGAATATAATCGTAATTTAGATACATAAACAATACATACCTCTTAGATAAGTGCTCAAATAATAACATCAAACGAGTAGTTATTTATAAGATTTACGAAATAATACGATGATTGCATTGTTAATTACTTAAGGCTTCAAGAAGAGGGACAACTCCCAATCGCTTACGATTAGGAGTTAGGAAGAGAAATGATTTCGATAACGTTATTTACCACCACCTAAACAATTCGGTGAATCAGGCACACTAGCACTTTGCCACTGAGCATTATCAAAAGTGTGCAAAGCCAGTGCGTGAATTGGACCCGCTAACTCTTCACTTAACACTTTGTAAATCAGTTGGTGGCGTTTCACTTGACGAATACCATCAAAAACATCACATACCAACGTCACTTTGAAATGTGTTTCAGAGTTTGGCGGCACACTGTGCATGTGCGATTCATTGAGGATCTCTAGATGAGTTGGTGAAAACTCATCCTTTAATTTTTGCTCAACGGCGCGTTGTACCTTGGTAAAATCACTCATGATAACTCCTATTTCTTAGCGTCAAGACGCGCTTCAATGGCATTCATTAACGCGCCAGTAATATCAACATCAAATGCAGCTTCAATTTCTTTAATACAAGTTGGGCTAGTTACGTTAATTTCTGTCACTTTGTCACCAATCACATCAAGCCCAACAAAAATGAGTCCTTTTTCTTTTAATGTCGGGCCGATACGACGGGCAATTTCCCAGTCTGTATCAGACAGCGGACGAGCTTCACCACGGCCACCAGCCGCTAAATTACCACGGGTTTCGCCTTCTGCTGGAATGCGCGCAAGGCAATATGGCATTGGCTCACCATCAACAATTAAGATACGCTTGTCACCATTACTAATATCAGGAACAAACGCCTGCGCCATGGCATAGACTGTATTAAGCTGAGTTAAGGTTTCGATAATCACGCCAACGTTAGCATCGCCTTCTTTAACACGGAAAATAGACGATCCACCCATGCCATCAAGTGGCTTAAGGATCATGTCTTTGTGCGTGGCATAGAATTCACGAATTTTATCTTCACGACGCGTCACTAATGTCGGTGGGGTTAAATCTGCAAACCACGCGGTGTAAAGTTTTTCATTACAGTCGCGCAGGCTCTGTGGTTTATTAACCACTAACAAGCCTTCATCTTCGGCGCGCTCTAACAAGTAAGTCGCATAAACAAATTCGGTATCAAACGGCGGATCTTTACGCATTAATAACACGTCTAAATCACTAAGACGGACCTCTTGAGGCTCACCTAGTTGGTAATAATCGTTAGGATCATCTTTCACCGTGACAGACATGACGCGTGCATAACTATGGCCATGTTCTAAATAGAGATCGTTCATTTCTAAATAATACATTTCATAGCCACGGCTTTGTGCTTCCATCAACATGGCAAAGCTGCTGTCTTTCTTGATGTTAATATCCTTAATCGGATCCATCAAAATACCTAATTTTATGGTCATGCTCTTTCCTCTATTATGTATTCTTGTTTGCTCACTTACTTTAACCTAAGTCGCCAAAACGCATTTGTAATGCACTAATGACCGTTAAACCGGCTGTTTCTGTTCGCAATACGCGTGGCCCAATCAAAATTTCTTCAAAGCCTTGGTCACTGGCAAACTCAATTTCATTGTCTGACAAGCCACCTTCAGGCCCAATCACCAAGCGCACGCCGTGAGTTGGCTCTGTTAACCCATTGATACCGTGATCTGCACGTGGATGAAGGTTGAGCTTTAATTCATCCGTCGATTCACTAGCCCATTGCTCCAGTGATTTAGGCGCATGAATGATTGGCAACGTATTACGAGCACATTGTTCACATGCACTAATCACTATTTTTCGCCACTGTCCCATTTTCTTATCTAAACGATCGCCACTGAGTTTTACGCCACAACGCTCCGTAAATAATGGAGTAATCTCAGTGACACCTAACTCAACCGCTTTTTGAATGGTCAGTTCCATTTTGTCGCCGCGAGAAATCCCCTGACCTAAATGAATAGTTAATGGGGATTCAATGCATTTCTCATTGAACTCTCCGATCAAGGCGGTGACTTTTTTCTTACCAGACTCGACTAAAACCGCTGAGTATTCACCACCCTGCCCATTGAATAAAATAATCGGCGCATCGACACTTAAACGCAAAACGCGGCCAACGTGATTAGCTGCATCAGCTTCGAGCTCTATTGTGTCGCCGGTATTTAAAGTGTCAGGGTGATATATGCGTGGGATTCTCATCAGTCAAACCAAGTAATATTTAAGACAGTTAGTATAAAGATAAATTGACCCGAGATGGTTGTTTTTCAAGGCTTGTTACAAAATAAAAGTGGAAAATCTTCATAACTTCTATACGGTGTATACAATTTTTATCACCCCGCCCTAACTATAGGATTTAAAATGAACTCAAACCGATTGTTTAAACGCCTCGCGTTAACACTAGGATTGGGTGTTGCGCTCAGTGGTTGTCAAGCCACCAGCGACACCGTTGCTAGTCAAGAAACTACCGCAAAACCACTAACTCTGGAACAAATCTACAAAGACGGCGAATTTCGCTCAGAGTGGATTGGCCGTATTCGCTGGTTAAGTGATGGTAGTGGTTACACCGCTGTTGAAAAATCTAGCTATAAAATGAAAAACGATAAAGGCGAGATGAAAAGCGCGGGCCGTGACATTGTCCAATACGATCCAAAAACCAACAAACGCACAGTACTTATTTCAGCAGAGCAATTGATTCCAGAGGGCAGTGATAAACCGCTTTCAATTCACAACTACAGTTGGTCAAAAGATCGCAGCCAAGCGCTGATTTATACAAACTCGAAGAAAGTATGGCGCTCGAATTCTCGCGGTGATTACTACATTTTGAACCTTAAAAATTCAAAGTTAACGAAAGTTGGCGGCAGCGACTATCAAGATAGCCGTGTAATGTTCGCAAAATTCTCACCAGATGCCAGCAAAGTTGCCTATGTGTATCTAGATAATATCTATGTACAAGATCTTAGCTCAATGAAGATCACTCAGCTGACTTTTGACGCGTCTAAATCAACGATTAATGGTTTATTCGATTGGGTTTATGAAGAAGAGTTTAGTATTCGTGACGGCTTCCGTTGGAGTCCAGACGGTAGCAGAATTGCTTACTGGCAGTTAGATACCAGCGGTTCTCGTGATTTCCACATGATCAACAATACCGACACTTTATACCCAACTTTAACGACTTTCCCTTACCCAAAAGTTGGCGAGAAAAACGCCGCAGCTAAGATTGGTGTTGTTGCGTTAAATACACAAAAAACAGTATGGGCTAAATTTAAAGGCGACGCGCATAACATGTATATTCCGCGTATGAGCTGGGCTGACAATAGCGATGAAGTTATCATTCAGCGCATGAACCGCAAGCAAGATACCAATAAGGTCTACTTAGTATCAGCTAAGACAGGTGCACTAAATCATATCTACACTGAAAAAGAAGAAACCTTTATCGAGTGGGTTTATGATGTTACTTGGATTGATGACGGTAAGTCATTCTTATGGATCAGCGAACAAGATGACTGGCGCCACATTTACAAGATTTCTCGCGACGGTAAAACGGTTGTTGATTTAACGCCTGGTGCATTTGATATCACCTCAATTAAATCTATCGACGAAAAAGCAGGCTGGGTTTACTTCATTGCTTCTCCAGATGATGTTGCACAGCGTTACTTGTTCCGCGCACCATTAGATGGAAGCGGTAAAAAAGAGCGTGTAACACCAGCACAATTTGCAGGAACAAACAGCTATTACATGGATGCAGCAGGCCAATGGGCTATTCATACTCATTCAAGCTTCGATGTCCCTTCAACAAAACGTCTAGTGTCACTTAAAGATCATAAAATTGAGCGTGTACTAACTGAAAACAAAGCGCTAAAAGCCAAGCTGGCTAAACTTGATTTGGGTGAAACTGAGTTCTTCCAAGTTAAAGCACATGACGGTGTAATGCTTGATGGTTACATCACCACACCAGCTAACTTCGATCCTAACAAAAAATACCCAATCATCTTTTATGTTTATGGCGAGCCTGCTGGTCAAACGGTAAAAGATAGCTGGCGCGGAGGTTCATACCTTTGGGATCAATTGCTAACGCAAAAAGGCTTTATTGTTGCGTCAATTGATAACCGTGGTACTAAAGCACCTAAAGGTCGTGCGTGGAGAAAATCTATCTACGCTAAAGCGGGTGTCGTACCCTCACGCGATCAATCAGATGCTGTAAAAGAAATGGTGAAGAGATTCCCATTCATTGATGAATCGCGCGTAGGCATTTGGGGACATTCTGGCGGCGGTACATCAACGCTTAACGCCTTATTCCGTTACCCTGAGCAATACAAAGTGGGTATCGCTAATGCGCCCGTTCCAGATTTGCGTTTATACGATACAATTTACCAAGAACGTTATTCTGGCTTACTAGAAGATAACAAAGAAAACTATGAGCAAAGTGTCGCTATTAACTTCGCTAAAAATCTACGAGGTAAATTGTTATTAGTACACGGTACAGGTGACGACAATGTTCATTATCAAGGCAGTGAGCGTTTAATTAACGAGTTAATTAAACATAACAAACAGTTTGATTTCATGTCTTATCCAAACCGTAGCCACGGTTTATGGGAAGGCGAAGGTACAACATTGCATCTTAAAACAATGATGACTGAGTATTTCTTAGATAACCTATAATTTTAGGTCAATTAACAGTAAAAGCCTGCACTCGATGAGTGCAGGCTTTTTTATTGCGTTAACTAGTAAGAATTAAATCCCTCATCGAGTTCGATAAGTTTGAAGGGTACCGATAAATCTGTGGGCGCTTTTTGGGTTACTTTTTTGGCGGTTTAAAAAAGTAACTAATGTGCCTGTGCTTAGGTAAATAGAAACGAAGATATTCTATAAGCACATTATATGAAGTAGTTGCTGCTAATTGGTATTAACGCTTACGCGTAAACATCTGAATTTCATTCTGATAACGCTCCCAATCAAACTCCTCCACCAAACTATCCGCCAACGCATCAATACTCTGCTCTCGCAGGGCTTCGTAATTGACTTCCTCAAAGCTATCACCATTACTCGCCCACGTAATAATCGCATTAAGCGCTTGCGGCGTGTCCATTAGACCATGCCAATAGCTAGCGAAGATTTGTTGATCTGATGATAAAAAACCTGCGCCAATATTATCGTTATCACTATTATCAGCAACAACACGGGTTATTTCGTTTAATTGATATTGGCTGTCACCTGCATGAATCTCATAACCATTAATAGGCACTGCCGATTGTTGGGGAAGTTCTATTACACCTTGTTTTAAGGTGAGCTCTTTTGAGTTAGTCATCGTAGTTGTTAACGGCAAATACCCCAGCCCGTCACAAGACTCTTTTTGCAATGATTCAATACCGTCAGGATCTGCAATAAACTCGCCTAACATCTGCATTCCACCACAAATAGCTAGTACTTTTCCGCCATAGCGCAAATGCTTAGCCAGTGTTTTATCCCAACCTTGCGCTTTAAACCAGGTTAAATCTGCTTGGGTATTTTTAGAGCCCATTAATACGATTAAATCAGCTGACGGATGATTTGGCGATAATTGAGGACCAACAAGTTCCACATCAAGTTGTGGATGAGCACGCATGGCATCTAGATCATTATGATTACTAATTCGCGGATAAACAGGCACCACTATTTTTAGTTTTGTATCAGTTGTATGTTGCTCAACAGCAACACTATCTTCGCTATCAAGATACAAGCCTTGTAAATACGGCAAGACTGCTAAAACAGGCTTTCCTGTTTTTTGTTCTAACCACTCGTTACCAGATGTTAAAAGCGAACGATCACCACGGAATTTATTAATGACAAAGCCAATCACTCTATCTTGCTCTGATTGGCTTAAGCAATCGAGTGTGCCAGTAAGATGCGCAAAAACACCGCCGCGATCGATATCGGCAACGATAATAACCGGACAATCAACTTCTTCGGCAAACCCCATATTGGCAATATCACGATCACGAAGATTAATTTCAGCCGGGCTCCCCGCGCCTTCAACGACCACAACATCGTATTTTTGCGCCAACCGTTGATGTGCAGCAAGCACTGCCTTCATCGCCGTTGGTTTATAGTCGTGATAATTTTTAGCATCAAGCTGCGCAGCGACCTTGCCATTAATGATGACTTGGCAGCCAATATCGGAACTTGGTTTGAGTAGCACAGGATTAAAATCACAGACAGGCTCTAGGCCACAAGCTTGTGCTTGCAGAGCCTGAGCGCGACCAATTTCACCACCGTCGATGGTGACGGCACTATTAAGTGCCATATTTTGTGGTTTAAAAGGTGCAACTTTTAAGCCTTGGCGCTTAAAAGCGCGGCCAAGTGCACAAACTAACGTTGATTTTCCTGCATCAGAAGTGGTGCCTTGCACCATAATGGTTAGACAGTTCACAGGCCACCAACTGCGAAATAAGCGATGAATCCTAGCCAAGAAAGGACAAGTAAAAACCAAGGTAGTTTAGAAGAGTTCTCAGCTGTAGATACAGATTCGTCATTATCCTGAATCATCGATTGCGCTTTCTTAATTTGACGGCCCTTTTTACGGACTTTATCTTGTTCTCGTTGTTTAGCTTTGTGCTGTTTTTTAAATTCGCTAATTCCCTTTTCGATACCAGTAGCAATTAGCTTAGTTTGCTCTTTTGTTTGTCCTGGCCGTTGATTGGCTTTAGCAACCGCCAGCGCTTCGTCTTTCGTTTGTTGAGAGACTGATTGTTTAGAAGGCATAACATTACCCCTCTTTTAATGAAGGGAATACACTCAGTAATCCATCAAAATGCTCAAACACAACCGTTGGATTATGCAAGGATATGTCTTCGCCATAGTTATACCCATAGGTTAGCCCAACACTTTCCATCTCAATGGCATTCGCCGCCAAAATATCATTGTGGGAGTCACCAATCATGACACAATTGCCAGCACTAACTCTCTGCTGCTCCACAACGTGTGTCAGCGGCATTGGATCAGGTTTTTTCTTTGGCAGTGAATCAGCCCCAAGTATATGAGTAAAATATTGTTTGATATTTAAATGACTGACAATGGGATCTACAAAAATTAATGGCTTATTGGTTACGATATGCAATGTATAGCCACGATCGACTAATGCCGATAACGTCCTTTTAACGCCAGCATACAAGGATGTTTTAACGCAGGCTTGTCGTTGATAGTGCTCAAGGAAAATATCTAATGCTTGTTTTGCATAATCGACATCTAGTGTTGATGAAATATTCCCTGAACCACTTAATGCGCGTTCGACAAGTATTTTTGCTCCGTTGCCAACCCAGCTACGAATTGTTTCCTCTGGAAAATTTGCTAACGATAAACTGCTGAGCATGTCATTAACAGCTGCCGCTAAGTCTGGAACACTGTCGACTAAGGTGCCATCGAGATCAAAAATTAAATCGGATTTATTATTAAAAATTACGTGCTCTAATGACATGCAGGAACCTAAACTATTTCTATAAATTTGCGCGGAAGCTAGTTTTAACATGTATCACTATTTAGTGATACACATCCCTGATTAAATCCATCGAAATAGTGTATTATCTTCATTATCAATAGTCTCAATTATGCTAGAGATTAGATTCCATACGTTTACCAAGGGTAGTTTTCTTGTGAGTATCAAAACAATTGCGATAGCCGACTTAAAAATTGGTATGTTTTTATTAGAGTTTAATGACTCCAAACAAAAAATTGCAGTGAAAAAGCCTGGCCGAGTGCCCAATGATAAAGTTATTGGTAAATTAGCAGGAGACGGCATTGTTGAAGTCACTGTCGATTTTAGCCGTTCAACATTTACTACAAAAATTGAACCAGCTTCATGGAAACGGGACAAATCTAAGTTAGTCGCGTTTGACAACGAAATCATGCGCGCACACAGGTTATTAAAAGAATCTAAAGCGACGGTCAATAAAATGTTAGAAAACGTTTTTGCGGACCAAGTTGTCGATATAGAACCCCTCAATAAAGCAGCAGACGATATTGTTGAATCATTATCTAACAACAGTGATGCGCTGCATTCATTGTCAGCATTGCGCACCAAAGATGCGTACTTGGCAGAACATTCGCTTAATGTTGGTGTTTTGCTAGCTTCGTTTGCCCGCTATTTAGGATGGACCCGTGACGAACAAGCACAGCTTATCGTCGGTGGTATCGTTCACGACATCGGTAAGACCCGTGTCGACTTAGAAATCCTCAACAAGCCAAGCCGTCTAGAGCCTCATGAGTTTGAGCACATGAAATTGCATCAGGTCCATTCTAAAAGCTTACTCAATGAGATTGAAGATCTCACTCAGATGAGTCGTGAAGTTAGTACAATGCATCATGAAAAGCTTGATGGTACTGGCTATCCATTGGGGCTCAAAGGCGAACAGTTATCTGAAGTTGGTAGAATGTCCTCTATTGTCGATATTTATGATGCGCTAACCGCTAGTCGCTGTTACAAAAAAGCCATGTCACCAGCTGCCGCGTTGAAAATTATGATGGGACTAAGTGGGCATCATTTAGATGAAGACTTACTTAAGGCATTCATTTTGTGCATTGGTTTTTATCCAGTCGGATCATTGGTCGAACTATCAAACAACTTACTTGGTTTAGTGTGGGAATCAAATGAAGACGATATGAAGAAACCAATCATTAAGACATTCTACAACACCCAATACAAGAAGTATTATGAAGTTAAGATGATTGATTTAGCGAATAGTAATCTCAGCATCAAAAGGGGCGTAGGCCCTTTTGAATATGGTATTGACATCGACGCCTATCGTTATCAACCTGTTGGTTAATTAACTAGAAGATATAGACCAAAGAAACTGAAGTTTCGGTATCTAACTTTTCTTTGCCAACGTCGACATCAGCATCAAACTTGGCCGCATAAGCCAGTTTCATTTTGAGGTTTTCAACCACACTAGCGGACAGTGACGTTTCTGAGCGATACACGTCATAATCGTTGCCATCTAAATTAAGATCGGCAACAACACTTTGCTCGAATTCTGTTGTCTCATTAAGCTTGAATTTAAACTGAGAACCAACATGAATAATCTTGCGGTTTTCTTTACCAGCTTCCATGGTTGTTCTAACTATTCCAGGGCCAATATCGGCGTTCCAAAGCATAGCCTCGTTATCAAGAATTCTTTGGGTATAACCAGCCGCAAAAGTAACGGTTTGTGTTGCACTGGCAAATTTATCTCGTGCATACTCAAAAATCGAAAAAGTACTGCTGTGTTCCCCTAAATGCAGATTGTGTTTTAAGCCAATTTTCCATTTATCAGCATTTTTTTCTTGCTCTACTGACTTTTGATAAAACTGTGCTAAATAACTTAAACGCCCACCTAGATAATCTAAACCACCTTCTAACTTCCCTTTAAAGCTTTGCGTTTCTGTGTTACCGGAAGTTAGCGTAGCGCCAACTTCTGCCGCCATATCCCATGAGTTTTCACTTTCATTATTTTTTACTTCAAAGGCAGATTCTGTAAACTCACTCTTTGCGAGTTTCGATCCTGCAAGACATGAATTAGATAGGGTTAACATTAAGAAAAATAGGACGGTAGATTTCATGATTTACTCTATTAGTAAGTAGGCTATAGATAAAAAAAACGTCAGCAAATGCTGACGTTTTTAGTATATCGAAATTTTGATTTAACTAAAACGTGTATAACAAGGTAATTGTCGTTTCAGTATCAACACTTTTCTTATCTAAACCAGCATTATTATCATGACGCACAATGAAGCCAAGCTTCATGGCTAATTCACCCATAATATTTGCAGTAATTGCTGTTTCTGAACGCGACAATGTCGACTTTTCATCTTCAAACGCGATGTCACTTACAAATATTTGTGAGAATTTAGACGTTTCAGATAATGCGTTCTCATAGGTTAACCCAACATGAAGAATGCCAGTTTTTTCTGATTCGCCATCTTCAACATCAAAAAACTTCATACCTGGACCAAGATCAGCATCAAATGTTGCTGTATCTGATTTAAATAAGTTTTTGCTGTAACCTGCTGCGAAGCTAGATACTGAATCGTATCCACTGAATTCATCTTGCTCGTGCTCGCCCAATACGAAGATGCTGCTAGTTTCATCTAGTACATAAGCGCCCTTGCCGCCTATTTTCCAGCGTGAAGCCGTTTTTTCTTCATCATCTTTGCTATAAAGCACATCGGCGTAATAGTTATTTACCCACTCGCCTAAATTATGTGTTGCATCGATTTTAGCAACTAAAGTAGAAGTTTCAGTATTACCAGTGGTCATTGTCCCACCAAGCTCAGCAGTAGCAGCCCATGTCTTGTCTTCTTCCGCCATTACAGTGGCTGACATTAGTGACGCAACTGCGCCAGCAATAAGTAGCTTTTTCATTTTACTCTCCGTTATTTGAATCTTTATGTACATGCACATCCATTTGCGGATATGGGATACCAATTTTTTCTTCGTCTAATCTGATTTTAATGGTTTCCATTAAATCAAAATGCGTTGGCCAATAATCTGCTGAGTTAACCCAAGGACGAACGACAAAGTTAACGCTGCTATCAGCTAATTCCGCAACCGCAACTACTGGTGCAGGATCTTTCAATACACTTTCGTGCCCTTCAACAATCTCAGTTAGTATTTTTTTAGCGTGTTTAATATCAGCGTCATAGCTCACACCAATCACTAAATCGATGCGACGTGTTGGTTTAGTCGAATAATTGGTAATAGCACCACCAGTGACTGATGAATTAGGCAAGATAATTTGCTTGTTGTCACCGCTGCGAATATAAGTCGAGAATAGTTTAATTTCTTCAACAATGCCGCTCACACCACCAGCCTCTACGAAATCACCCGACTTAAATGGTCTGAAAACAATAATTAACACGCCAGACGCAAAGTTCGACAGTGAACCTTGTAGCGCTAAACCAATCGCTAAACCAGCAGCACCTAATACCGCAATAAATGATGCAGTTTGAATACCCACTTGGCCAAGAGCGGCAATAATGACACCTGTCATTAATACGCCATAGACGATGTTTTTAATGAAATTAACAACAATTGAATCAAGATCGCGTTTAGCCATCGCTTTCGCGACCAAACCACTAATAAAGCCAGCTACCTTACCGCCTATCCAATAAATTAGAATAGCGCTAACAAAAGCGATGACATAATTAACGAGCATTGGAGAATACTCTGTATACCACTGTTGGATCATTTCCATGTTATTTCCCTGTAAATTATTTAGTTTAAGCGTCAATAAAATGACATCTGCGCATATGATACCCAATTCAGCAAAAATATCATCACACTTTTTGTGAAAACGCGCGCTTTTCACAACTTTGCTAGCAATTTTGTTCCGTTCAGTAAAAATTCAGTTTAAAGCATCACTTTCAGTTACTAATAATTATCATCGTGACACAATTCAGCAGGTTAGATTAAGCTACGATACATTTTAGTAAGCTCATTGACCACGTTACCTAGAATTGAAGACAATAAAAAAGCAGTCCGAAGACTGCTTTGACGAAATTAAAGTTGATTAGTAACGATTAAAGTACTTTCGCGTCCAATTCACCTGTTAGGTAACGCTGATACATTGTCTCTAACGTTAATGGCTGAATCTTACTCGCCATACCCACACAGCCAAATGCTTCGTAACGATCAACACAAATCTGTTCCATTGCTTTTTGAGCAACAGAGAAGAATTTACGTGGATCAAACTCACTTGGGTTTTGCGCCATGAAACGGCGAATAGCACCAGTAGATGCTAAACGAAGATCGGTATCGATATTCACTTTACGCACGCCGAATTTAATGCCTTTAACGATTTCTTCGACTGGCACACCATAAGTTTCAGGGATTTCGCCACCGAACTCATTGATTACAGCCAACCACTCTTGCGGCACGCTAGAAGAACCGTGCATTACCAAATGCGTATCAGGAATACGAGCGTGAATGGCTTTAATACGATCGATTGCTAAAATGTCACCTGTAGGTTTACGAGTAAACTTGTACGCACCATGTGACGTACCGATAGCAATCGCTAGTGCATCACAGTTGGTTGCTTTAACAAAGCTTGCCGCTTCATCAGGGCTTGTTAGCATTTGATCCATGCTCAACACACCTTCTGCGCCAACACCATCTTCTTCGCCAGCCATACCAGTTTCTAATGAACCAAGACAACCGATTTCACCTTCAACAGACACACCACACGCATGTGAAAAATCAACAGTACGTTTAGTTACATCAACATTGTACTCATAGCTTGATGGTGTTTTGCCATCAGCCATTAATGAGCCGTCCATCATGACTGATGAAAAGCCTAATTGGATTGAACGCTGACATACATCAGGATCAGTACCGTGATCTTGATGGATACACACTGGAATATGCGGGAACTCTTCAATTGCAGCATTCATTAATGCCTTAAGAAAAGGGGCTCCTGCATATTTACGAGCACCGGCGGATGCTTGCACAATGACAGGGCTGTCTGTTTTGTCAGCCGCTTCCATAATTGCACGCATTTGCTCTAGGTTATTAACGTTAAATGCCGGAATACCGTAGTTGTATTCAGCGGCATGATCCAAAAGTTGACGCAAAGAAATTAAAGCCATTTTATTGTCCTATCACGATTTTAATGGGCTAAATATGCCCTAATAGAGCCAGCAAACGCTGACTCATAAAAACAGTTTACTGTGCAGCGCGCTCTTCTAGAATCGCTACTGCTGGAAGTTTTTTCCCTTCTAAAAACTCCAAGAATGCACCACCACCGGTCGAGATGTACGACACTTTATCGGCAATGTCATATTTATCTACTGCTGCTAGCGTATCACCACCACCAGCAATTGAGAACGCTGAGCTGTTGGCAATCGCTTGTGCGATAGCTTTAGTACCTTCGCCAAATTGATCAAACTCAAATACGCCAACCGGACCATTCCAAACGATGGTGCCTGCGTTCTCTAAAATTTTGCAAAGCGCTTTTGCTGAATCAGGACCGATATCAAAGATCATGTCTTCGTCATTAACCTCAGATACTGATTTTAATGTTGCACTAGCGTTTGGTGAAAACTCACTAGCAACAACAACATCTGTTGGTACTGGAATGTCACCGTCATTTGATTGCGCGTTCGCCGTTAATGTTTTTGCATTATCAATTAAATCAGCTTCATAAAGTGATTTACCAACTTCATGACCTGCGGCTGCAATAAAGGTATTAGCAATACCACCACCAACAACCAATTGGTCAACAACGGTTGATAGACTCTCTAATACAGTTAACTTAGTTGATACTTTTGAACCACCAACAATAGCCACCATTGGACGCGCTGGATTATCTAGAGCTTTACCTAGCGCTTCTAATTCGCCAGCTAATAATGGACCAGCACAAGCGACAGGAGCAAACTTAGCAACACCATGAGTTGATGCTTGCGCGCGGTGAGCGGTGCCAAAGGCATCCATCACAAATACATCACATAACGCCGCTAGCTTTTGTGCTAAGGCATCGTCGTTTTTCTTCTCACCTTGGTTAAAACGAACATTTTCAAAAATGACCAGTTCACCCGCAACGACTTCAATGCCATCTAAGTAATCCGTAGCAAGGCGTACATTGACATCAAGCGCTTCATTTAAGTAATCAGCAACTGGCTGTAGTGAATATTGTGCATCAAACTCGCCCTCAGTCGGACGGCCAAGATGAGACATCACCATCACACTAGCACCTTGCTCTAAGGCTAGCTTTAACGTTGGCAATGCAGCGCGAAGACGCGCATCAGAAGTTACCTTGCCATCTTTAACAGGTACATTTAAATCTTCACGGATCAGCACACGCTTGTTGGCTAAGGCTAATTCACTCATCTTAATTACAGACATTAACTTTCCTTTCATTAATCTTGCGCTCTGAGGCGTCTTTAACATTTAATCTTTGGTTTATTGCTATATTCGTATTTAAAACAATTAGTTTTTCACGTCCATAGCAAGGCTGGTGTCTAACATACGCTTAGGTTTATCTGCCGAAGCCCCATTTATTGTTTGCACCAAATAATTACTCTACCGTGTTTCGCTTTAATCTTTAACGCCCATTGCTAGGCTAGTATCTAACATGCGCTTAGGGTTATCAGCCGAAGCCTCACTCGTTGTCACACCACAATAATAACTTCACCAGTTGTGTTTTAACCTTTAACACCCATCGCTAGGCTGGTGTCTAACATACGCTTAGGTTTATCTGCCGAAGCCCTATTTATTGTTTGCACCAAATTATTACTCTACCGTGTTTCGCTTTAATCTTTAACGTCCATTGCTAGGCTAGTATCTAACATGCGATTAGCGAAGCCCCATTCATTGTCACACCACAATAATAATTTAACGAGATGACCATCGCTCACTCGTGTTTGAGTGCCATCAACAATGCTTGAATGAGGATCATGGTTAAAATCACACGATACGAGTGGCACTTCAGTATAATCGAGCACCTGCCCAAGACCATTGTTGGCTTCAGCCTTTAGCATCTCATTGACACTTTGAATATCGACGCGTTTATCAACCGTCACACTCAAATCCATTGCCGTTACGTTTATTGTCGGCACGCGCACTGAAATCGCTTCCATCTTGCCTTTTAGGTTCGGCAATATACGCTCAACACCAACTGCTAGCTTAGTATCGACCGGAATAATTGACTGGCTAGCAGCGCGGGTGCGGCGTAAATCATCGTGATAAGCATCAATCACTTGTTGATCGTTCATCGATGAATGAATCGTTGTAATGGTGCCGCCTTTTAGCGTGAAATGTTTATCTAACGCGTCAATCACTGGCACAACACAATTTGTTGTACAAGACCCATTAGAAACAATGACATCGTCATGCGTTAGTAGATGTTCATTGATTCCGAAAATAACAGTCTTATCAACATCGTTAGCAGCTGGTTGACTAAAAAGTACTTTCTTAGCACCAGCGTCTAAGTGTAATTTAGCATCATCACGTGAACTAAATACGCCACTACATTCTAAAACTATATCAACATCTAACGCTTGCCACGGTAAGTCGCTAGGATTGCTTTCATGAAAGAGTGGAATGCGATCATCACTGATGCACATTTCATGATGATTTGCCGACTTTTCAAGTGATACCGGTAGAATGAACCTACCATGGGTGCTGTCATATTTTGTCAGATGTACCATCGCGTCAGGATCTGCCAATTCATTAATGGCAACAATTTCGATATTCTCAGAATAATTACGCTCATAAAAAGCACGTAATACACTGCGGCCAATGCGCCCATAACCATTAATAGCAACTTTTAATTTAGCCATTACATTCCTAAACAAACTTATCTTTCTTTTATAGATTCTTGACAGAAGTGACAAAAAAAAGAACCCATAAAAGAAAGGCCGCTTTTCAGCGGCCTTCATTTATCAATCTATAAAATTGATTTCGACACATTTACAACATTATCGACGGTGAAGCCGAAGTGCTTAAACAGCTCACCAGCTGGTGCTGACTCGCCAAATGTCGTCATACCGACAATCTTACCGTTTAGGCCTACATACTTGTACCAGTAATCAGCAATACCTGCTTCAACAGCAACACGAGCAGACACGCTACTTGGCAATACTGACTCTTTGTACGCTGCATCCTGTGCATCAAATACATCTGTCGCAGGCATAGAAACAACACGTACATTGACGCCTTGCTCTTTTAATACGCCAGCCGCTTCAACCGCTAAACCAACTTCAGAACCTGTCGCAATCAAGATAAGCTGTGGCTGGCCATCGCTATCAATCAAGGTGTAACCACCGCGTGCAGCATTTTCTAGTTGCTGTGCATCACGTGCTTGACCCGGAAGATTTTGACGAGAGAAGATTAATGACGTTGGACCATCTTTACGTTCAACAGCATGACGCCATGCAATTGCCGACTCAACTTCATCACATGGACGCCATGTAGACATGTTTGGCGTTAAGCGCAATGACGCCATTTGCTCTACTGGTTGGTGAGTTGGGCCATCTTCACCTAAACCGATTGAATCATGGGTATAAACAAAAATAGCAGGTTGCTGCATTAATGCTGCCATACGCAATGCGTTACGTGCGTATTCCATAAACATTAAGAAAGTTGCGCCGTAGGCTTTAAAGCCACCGTGCAGTACTAAACCATTCATGATTGCTGACATACCAAATTCACGAACACCGTAGTGTAAGTAGTTGCCGCTAGCATCGTCGCTTGTAATTGCTTTTGAGTCAGACCACATAGTTAAGTTTGATGGTGCTAAATCAGCACTACCGCCAATCATTTCTGGTAACAATGGACCAAACTTGTTTAACGTGTTTTGTGACGCTTTACGAGAGGCAATGTTGCCTTGGTTAGCTTGTAAATCGTTAATGTAAGCATCAACAGTTTCGTCCCAGTTATCTGGTAATTCACCTGATAAACGGCGTTGTAATTCTTTTGCTAGCTCAGGGTGCGCAGCTTGATAAGCGGCGAATTTGTCATTCCAAGAAGCTTCTTGTGCTGTGCCTTGCTCGCGGTTATTCCACTCACTTGCAATATCACCAGGAATTTCAAACGGTGCGTGTTCCCAGTTTAAGAATTCACGTGCTGCTGCTATTTCTTCATGACCTAATGGAGCACCGTGACAATCGTGGCTGCCACCTTTGTTTGGTGAACCGTAACCGATAGTTGTCTTACAACAGATAAGTGTTGGACGTTTAGTGTCTGCCTGAGCTGCTTTAATTGCCGCGCTGATTTGATCAGCATCATGACCGTCAACATCGGCGATTACATGCCAACCGTAAGCTTCAAAGCGTTTAACTGTATCGTCTGTAAACCAACCTTCAACGTCACCATCGATTGAAATACCGTTGTCATCCCAAAATGCAACTAGCTTACCTAGGCCTAAGGTACCCGCTAATGAACAGGCTTCGTGAGAAATACCTTCCATTAAACAGCCATCACCTAAGAATGCGTAAGTGTTATGGTCAACAACATCGTGGCCTTCACGGTTAAACTGTGCCGCTAGAGTTTTCTCAGCAATCGCCATGCCTACAGCGTTAGTGATACCTTGACCTAGTGGGCCTGTTGTCGTTTCCACACCTGGTGCATAGCCATATTCAGGGTGACCTGGTGTTTTAGAATCCATTTGACGGAAATTCTTTAACTCTTCAATTGGTAAGTCATAGCCGGCAAGGTGTAGTAGAGAATATAGCAACATAGAGCCATGGCCGTTTGACAATACGAAACGGTCGCGGTCAGCCCAATTTGGGTTTGCAGGGTTGTGCTTTAAAAAATCACGCCATAGTACTTCGGCAATGTCAGCCATTCCCATTGGTGCACCTGGGTGACCAGAATTGGCTTGCTGAACAGCATCCATACTTAAAGCTCGAATAGCATTCGCTAATTCTTTACGTGACGGCATATTGACTCCTGACTACTAAATTTCAAAATATTTTATTGGCGCACATTGTGTATGAAAACACCATTATTTACAATGCCAAAAGCACGGATATATGGGATGTTGCAGTGTTTTTTTTATGACCTGATTAAGCGTTCAGTTGTCCAACAAAAATATTGATGGTACTCGACTAAAATAGGCTAGCTTAGCGCTGTTGAAGTCGATAATATTGACCCACAAAAATTTCATCATCGATCATTATGTTCAAACACACCACTACATCAAACCCGATTAAGATTTCGCTTAGTTTTTGTCGCAGTGCGTTTCTTATTCTTGCCTTTTTAGGTTTAGGAAAAGTTGTTAGCCACTACAGTGGCGATGTTATTCCAGCAAGCGTCGTTGGATTAATTGCCCTTTTTGGTGCTTTGTCATTACGACTCATTCCAGTGGAATGGCTTCAACCAAGTAGTCATTTCTTACTTAAATATATGACATTATTCTTTATTCCCGCTGCTGTCGCACTGATTAATTACATTGAGATACTGTCACTTCATTGGCTCGCCATAATAACAAGCTGCGTCGTCAGCACCGTATTAGTGATGGTTAGTGTCGGTTTGGGCTATCAAAGGTTAAATCGATGAGTTTAATAAGTTACAGCTTACTAACTATCGTCTTATTCCTTGGGTTAAAAAAGCTACTTGAGCCGTTTAAACATCCTCTTTTTAATCCTCTACTGTGGAGCATAGTACTGCTTATTGGCTTATTTACTGGCTCCTCGTTACAGTTTTCTAGTTACCAACAGGGAACCCAGTGGTTAATTTGGTTATTAGAACCAGCCGTTGTGGCCCTTGCCGTGCCTTTGTTTAATCAGTTACAACAAATAAAAACGCAATTATGGTCCGTGGTTATATGCTGTTTTTTAGGCTCCACATTCGCCATCTCCAGCGGTGTTGGGATTGCATTGTTATTCACCAATGACAAAGCACTGGTGCTTTCAATTTTACCTAAATCAGTTACCTCCCCTATCGCTATGGAAATCACAGAACAAACAGGTGGCATAGCGCCGTTAGTTGCAGGGATTGTTATTGTGGTAGGTATTATTGGCACAGTTATCTCATCGAGTTTGTTTAAGTTTTTCAATATAGATAATGCACAAGCACAAGGGTTGGCAATGGGTACAGGTGCTCACGCAATAGGTACAGCTGCGGCGATTAATCAAGGCGAACAACAAGGCGCATTTAGCTCTGTTGCTTTGGTGTTTTGCGGCGTATTTACCGCATTACTAGCGCCATTTTTTAGTTGGCTAATTAACATCCTTTAATATTTATACCCAAGCCACTTGAAGATGCATGGTTCAGAGCTCGGGTAGGAATCGAATACAAGGCATGATTTGTAATTAATGGTTATTCCCTGATTATGAATCATAACGCGGTAGTCGTTTTCTACCCGAACTCCCAAAGGGCAAGGCGATAAGCGACCAACCGGCAAATGCTCCTGCGTTGCTCTAGCTCCGATATCCATACCGTCGTACGTCATTATAAGATATTTATTAAGAATGACTTAACGACACATCTTATGCCTTGTATTTGGCACGCTCCTCGACTTGCTGAAATCGATCACCTTCATGTAGCTTGGGTATTACTAAAAGTAACTTATTTGGGATACTTATGCCATGTGTAACTCAGATGCGTTACATATAGAAAATGTAACGCATTTAGGGTACTATCGCTATCATGCCACCTTCATTTACACAGCCAAGAGGTCTTAGAATGACAAAAGCAGTCGATTCATCACTAATAGCTGTGCTAACCGGTGACATTGTTAAATCGCGTCAGATCAGTCATGAAGGCTATGACGATCTTCTTTATAGTCTCAATAACGTGTTGTCTTATGTCAGTGAACAACACGCCAATAATGCTTTCCAGCTAATGCGTGGTGATAGTTTTCAATTAATTATCCATGATCCGATTCATGCGTTCAAATATGCGCTGTTAATTCGATTGGCGCTAAAAGAGCGCGATGATCATTTTGATTGTCGGGTGAGTATTGGTCTTAGTGATAATGATGTTATTAGGCATCAGATCGGAAATTCAACAGGTGATGCATTTACCTTATCCGGGATGGGGTTAGATGAACTAAAGAGTCGTTGTTTACAAGTAACCTCTTTGGATAGTGATTTTAATCAGCGTATCGATTTGTTAGTTGATTATGCGGATCACCAGTTGAGTCAATTTACCCAAAGACAAGCGGCTATTGTTCAATTAAAACTTCGCCAGCCTGAGCTGATTCAGCAACAAATTGCAGATTTACTTAGTGCGCAGCGAGTCTCTATTTCTCGATCGTTGAAGACGGCACGTTCTGTCTCTTATACACATCTCCGAGCCCA
>CAJXRU010000064.1 GCA_913060565.1 uncultured Gammaproteobacteria bacterium
TCTTCGTCGGCAGCGTCAGATGTGTATAAGAGACAGGATTATTTCTAAAGTATTTGGTTTTACTGCCGATAATTTACTGTCATTTACACAAAATTTAGAGGCTGTTATGGATTCAATATCTTCAGGGAAGTACACCCAAGGCGCTGAATTACTTAGCGCATCAATGAGTAAAAACCAGCAGAAACAAGAAGGTAAGATGGCATTGGCATTAATTGAAGCTGCTGCAAGCAGTAGCCCAGCCCAATCAAATTTACCAAGCCCAACAGCAACCATGGGTAATCATATCAATATAAAAGCGTAAGTTTGCTAACTATTGAAATACAAAAAAGGCGATTATTAATCGCCTTTTTTATGATTAAATTGGCATCACGCGATTTCGCCCTTGCGCTTTCGCTTTGTATAAAAGATCATCTGCTCGCGCAATAAAGCTCGTCAAATTATCCCCTGGCGTAAACTCAGAGACGCCAAATGACGCACTAATATGATCAATTAATTTGGTCGTTCGCTTATCGCGGAGTGTGAGTTTATCAACAAGTTTACGCAATGTTTCAGCATACTGCCTTGCCTGTCTTAGCCCGCTATTAGGAATTAATATTGCAAACTCTTCGCCGCCAAACCTAAATGCCATAGCACCATCCCGCGTAGCATCAAGCAATCGACGTCCAACGGCTTTGAGAACTTGGTCCCCCAACAAATGACCATATTCATCATTAAACTTTTTAAAATGATCAATATCAGCCAGAATTAGGCAAAGCCCTTTATTATCTGTTTTTAATAATGTCGATAATTCGGTATCAAATGAATGACGATTAAGTAGACCTGTTAAAGAATCATACAGCGCGAGTTTTTGGCTTTTGTGCAATTGAGACTTTAATGACTCAATTTCTTCTTTTGCTTTGTCTAAACTGTTACTAAAAAACTGCGTCGCATTGCGAATAGCTTTCGAGTCACCATCAAGCTCTCTAATTAAACCCATCACTTCTTCAATAGACCAACCTTCATCTTCAACACGATGCAAATTCGAAAACGTTTTATCGATGGTATTTTGAAATTTATTGGCATCAGAAGAAGTATCTTTGATAGATTGACCAAGTTCTAGCAACATGGCTTCAACACTTTCACGCATTTTCCAAGTTCCCGACTCTATTTCATCAGCAACAAACCGACGATATAGTGTTTGCGCTTGCACAGGGGGGAAAATTGGATAGTTTTTAAGTAACTCATCGAGTTCTGATGTTAGCTGCTCATCATCATTACCAACATAGGAATACCATAATGCATAATTCATAGGCGTTGTTGCCACATGATGCTTCATCATTAATGGCACTACCTTTTTTAATCGCTTGGTGGATTCCGAAAAAATATCATCACTCATAATAAACTCTCAACTCGATACATTTCTTTATCATAGCCTAAATTGCTCATTGATAAGCAATTTAATCGACAAGTTGTGAAATAGATTGATCTGTCTTTACTTGAAGATAGTGCCACAATGTTTTGACTCGCAATAATTCCATCTTGTCTCGTGGCGCTGCAATCCAAAATTGACGAACAATATCCAAAGCGTCGGGCAGCACTTCCACAAGCCCTTGTTTTTTATTCGCTAGAAAACACGGCAAGATCGCTATCCCCATGCCTGACTCAACGGCAGTCGCTTGCGCGATGACACTAGAACTTTTAAAGCGTGGTTTTATTTGCGGCAAAAATTGCTCCAAATAACATAGTTGTCGACTAAAAATTAAGTCGTCAACGTAACCAATCATTTCATGCTCAGTAAGTGATGCTAACGACTTTATTTCGCTGTGACGCGCAAGATAACTTTCGCTGGCGTAAAGTTTTAAGCGGTAATCACATAGTTTCGCGACAACGAGTGATTCACTGGTTGGCTTATCAATAGTAATGGCAATATCCGCCTCATGATGCGCTAATTTCACTGAACGTTGCAGTGGCAGCAACTCAATATTTATCTGCGAATGAGACGCCATAAACTCAGTGAGTTGGCTGGCAATAAAGTAATTACCAAAAGCATCCGTCGTCCCCAATCTAATATCGCCAAACTGTTGTAAATTTTTGCCTTGCAATAATTCAATAGCACTTTGTGTTTTCTGCTCCATTTCTAGCGCGGTTTGCAATAATTGACTACCGTGTTGTGTTAATTTATGGCCTTGATTTTCACGAGTAAATAACTGTGTCCCTAATACTGACTCCAATTTATGAAGTCGACGAGACACGGTGGATGAGTCTACTCCTAGGCGTTTTGAAGCGCCTGTTAGTGTTTCACTTTTTGCCACTTCCAGAAATATTTTTAAATCTTCCCAATTCATTTTATAGCCATTCGTCTAAATCGTTGCATATTTGCAAGACTGCCTTGCAACAACATCTATTGTCAAGTAAATCAGAGCTAGCTATGCTGCTACATACTTAACTTAACGCTAAAAATAGAAAAAGGATAATCCCATGTCTATGCGCCGTATCCCTATGCTAATCAATGGTGAGCATGTTCAATCAACTACCGATCGTTGGGTTGATGTTCTAAATCCAGCAAACCAAGAAGTGGTTGCACAAGTTCCAATGGCAACAATTGAAGAAGTTGATGGTGCTATCGAAAATGCACATGCAGCGTTTCAATCATGGAAGAAAGTATCACTAGGCAATCGCATGCGCATTATGCTTAAGCTTCAGCACCTTATTCGTGAAAATACGACTAAACTGGCTGAATTAATTACGCTTGAGCACGGTAAAACACTCCCAGATGCTGAAGGTGAAGTGGCTCGCGGCCTTGAAGTTGTTGAACACGCGTGTTCTATTACGTCATTATCGTTAGGTGAAATGGCCAATAACGTTGCGGGCAATATCGACGTCCATACCTTGAAGAAACCATTAGGTGTTGGCGCTGGTATTACGGCATTTAATTTCCCTGTTATGCTACCGTGTTTTATGTTCCCACTGGCCTTAGCAACAGGTAACACCTTTGTTTTAAAACCATCAGAGCAAGATCCATCATCATCTCTTTTCTTAGCCGAACTTGCACTAGAAGCTGGTATTCCAGCCGGTGTGCTAAATGTCGTTCACGGCGGACCAGAAGTCGCTGATCGTTTATGTTCTCATCCGCTAATTAAAGCGGTATCTTTCATTGGTTCTAGCCACGTTGGTAAGCACATTTACGAACGTGCAAGTCACTATGATAAACGTGCTCAGTGTATGATGGGCGCAAAAAATCACTGTATCATCATGCCTGATTGCGACAAAGAACAAGCAATTAACAACATTTTAGGAGCAGCTTACGGCGCCGCAGGTCAACGTTGTATGGCTAATTCAGTGGTTATTCTTGTTGGTAAAACACAAGAGTGGTTAGACGAGATTGCAAAACGTAGCCATGATATGAAAATTGGACCTGGCACCGATCGCAACGCCGATTTGGGCCCAGTAATCACTCCCGCTGCTAAAAACCGCATTACCAGTTTAATTAATAGCGGTGTCGAGCAAGGCGCTAATCTAATGGTTGATGGTCGTGACTGTGTTGTTAAAGGTTATGAGCAAGGTAACTTTGTTGGCCCAACTATGTTTAGCGGTGTCAAAGCTGACATGGATATCTACACGCAAGAAATTTTTGGTCCCGTATTATTAGTATTAAGTGCTGATACGTTCGAAGAAGCCATCGATATTCTTAACGCTAATCCAAATGGTAACGGCGCTTCAATTTTCACTAACTCTGGTTACTTTGCGCAGCGTTTTGAAAATGAAGCAGACGCTGGCCAACTAGGCATTAATATTCCAATTCCAGTGCCTGTTGCTTACTTTAGTTTTACTGGTTCACGTGCCTCTAAACTCGGTGATTTAGGCCCTAATGGCAAACAAGCTATTGCATTTTGGACTCAAACTAAAACGGTATCGACACGTTGGTTCGCACCAGATGAAGAAGCTGGTGAAGTAAACACCACCATCACGATGAAATAAGTAACACTATTTAGACAATAAATAAAAAGGCCGCTAACAAAATTAGCGGCCTTTTCGTTTCCTAAGTAAAAAGTGTTATTTTACGATTTTCATTTCTTCAATTAGGTTGTCAGCACCATAGTGCTCCATTAACCACAACATGTAACGCACATCAACGTGAATTGCGCGAGTAATACGTTGATTGAAGTACCAATCTTTAGTTATTGACTCATAAGTAGAATCAAAGTTTAAACCCACTAATTCACCACGAGCGTTCATTACCGGCGAGCCTGAGTTACCACCAGTTGTATCAGCACTTGATAAAAAGTTAACAGGCACCGAGTTAAACTCGTTTAAGATTTTCTCATGACAGCCAAATAGCTTACAGTGCCATTTTGAAGGGAACTGCTTCTCGACGTATTTTTGCGCATAGTTGCCGTAATCACGATCATTAATTGCTTTAATTAACGGCGCAGGAGCATCAAATGGGAATACACCAGTTGCTTTAGCAGCAAGCCCTTCAAGTGACGTAAATGGCGTTTTATACACACCGTCTGCTGCTGGGTATCCATCAACGGTACCAAAAGTTACACGCAGAGTGCCATTCGCATCAGGGTACACAGGTTTTCCTAGGCTACGGTTAAAGGCAATGATTGCTTTCATGTACTCTGGGCGCACTTGCGCCAACTGACCAGCCATTTCTTTGCGCTGTGCTTCACGTTTCATATTAGAATCATATAGGGCAACCGCAAGTTTAATGAACGCATCATCAGATTGCTGGAAGTCTTGTACGCTTTTCCCCACCCAACTTAAGCGCGTATCATAATCAGCCAATTGTGAACCCGCATAGAACTTAGCTAATACATCATTAATTTGTGCATCAGTCATGTCGCTCGTTAAACCAAGCGCTTTATCAAATGCTGCCACTCGAACACTGTCACCTTGGCTCAAGTATTCACTGATATACGTTTGCCATAACTGTTGATCAACACCCGCATCAAAACGTGTTTTTAGGCGTTTTAGACCAGATTTAATGCGGTTAATGTCACGAGCTTGATAACCTGACTCTCGCTCACTGTCTGGCTTTTCACTTTCAATCGCTAGACGATACAAACGTGATGCAGCACTAAGTAAGCTTGAGCTAGCCGCATAGTTTGCATAAAAACTCTGTTTAGCGCTTGCTTGATTTTTCTCTATCAACGCAGACAACTCGCCATGAGTTAATGAATATTGCGCACGAGAATTATCTTTAGCAATCCAGTTTAATAAATCTTGCTCTTGCTTAAGCTTAATGCCGTGAATATCAGTGGCTTTAAACCCATCCATTAATCCCATGCGTTTTTTCATGCGATTATTAATGCTTTTAACCGTCGATGAATACTTTACGTCAAGGGCTGGTTTGTCTTTCGTCGCAAATGCGATAGTGTCTAATGTTTTGTTATACATTGCCACTTGTGCTGGATAACTCCAACTGCCTGCAAAATCAATTTCGCTCGCTAATTTATAACGGCTGGTGCTCCCCGGATAACCCGCTAAAATAACGCCGTCACCTTTTTTAACGCCATTACCGTTAACGGTTAAATACGACTTAGGTTTAAATGGCACATTGTCTTTGCTGTAATTTGCGCTTTTACCATCTTTATCGACATAAGCACGAATAAAGGTGAAATCAGCGACGTGGCGCGGGTACTCAAAATTATCGATGTCACCACCAAAATTACCTAATGAATCAGGCGGCGCGTATACCAAGCGTACGTCTTTGATCATTAACTGCTTTAATAAGAAATACTCCATGCCATGATGGAATGAACGCACACTACAACGATAATCATCACTAGTTTCACATGCTTTTACTAAGGCTTTACGCTTGTTAGCAATAGCATCAAAACGTGCTTTACCCGTTAATTCACCAAGTTCAGCGACAACCTTATCAGTTACATCAGTCACTTCTTCGGTAATATAAACACGTTGGCGAGGGCCACCTGATAATTCCTCACTCATGGTTTTCGCTAAGAAACCTTTTTTGATCAAATTGTTTTCTGGTGTTGAATTGTTAGCTATTGCGCCGTATGCACAGTGATGATTTGTGACGACTAAACCATTTGGTGATACAAAAGATGCAGAACAACCACCAAGTCCCACTACAGCATTAAGGGGATATTTGTCGAGCGATGAAACTTGTTCAGCTGATAATTGCATCCCAATACGATCAAATTCGTGTTGCAGTTTTTTAATTTGATGAGGCTGCCACTGCCCCTCATCTGCAAATGCACCAAAAGCCGTCAATGCCGCGGCAATAGAGACAATTTTTTTCATTATTATTTTCTCAAAGAGTTAAAAACGCTGATTATTCTACGTTAATCACACCTAAAAAACCGCAGCTGTTGATTGTAAATTGTATAAAAAGATTGCAAAGATTCTTTTTTAGAACTAAAGTGATATCACTTTGACATCACAAACAAATTAAAGTGAGGTATATTATGACGACACATACAACTGAAAAAACAGGCTGGAGCACAAGCGGATACCCTATCGTAGGGCTATTATTACTCAATATCATTATATTCTTCACTGCAATGCTCAACATTGATGGTGAACAAAAGCTATTCTTCATTGCATTATTACCAATAAGCATTTTTATTGGCGTGGGCTTTTATATGGTTCACCCAAAGCAAGCACGCGTACAATTACTGTTTGGTAAATATCAAGGCACTGATACGAACACTGGTTTACGTTGGTCTAATCCGCTTTACGTTAAAGACAAAGTATCATTGCGCGTGAGAAACTTTGAGAGTGACAAGCTTAAAGTTAACGATCAACTTGGTAATCCCATACAGATTGCATCCGTTGTTGTGTGGGAAGTTGTTGATAGCGCTGAAGCATTGTTTGAAGTCGATGATTACGAGAGTTTCGTCAGCATTCAATCTGAAGCCGCATTAAGAAACTTAGCGACTAACTATCCTTATGATCAACACGATGGTGACGATCAAGTGTCGTTGCGTTCACACGCGAACCAAGTTGCTGGCGCTTTAAAAGAAGAAATTCAATCACGTTTGGCTAAAGCTGGCGTAAAAGTTATTGAAGCGCGTATTAGTCACCTTGCTTATGCCCCTGAAATAGCGAGTGCTATGTTGCAACGTCAACAAGCAGCTGCGATAATCGCCGCCCGCGAACGCATCGTCGAAGGCGCTGTAGGCATGGTTGAGCTAGCATTAACTCGCCTAAGCGAAAAAGAGATAGTAACGCTCGATGAAGAACGCAAAGCAGCTATGGTTAGTAACTTGCTCGTTGTTTTATGTTCCGATAAAAATACTCAGCCTGTTGTTAACACTGGTTCGCTATATAACTAATTATTAGGAATTTATCCATGACCAAGCGCAAAGCCTATCCACTTCGCATTAACGAGGATATTTTGGCGGCCGTGCAGCGTTGGGCAGATGATGAACTTCGCAGTGCTAATGCACAAATTGAATATATATTGCGTCAAGCATTAGTAAAAAGTGGCCGTGTAAAACTCGTCGACAAGGTGATTACTGAAGTTGTTGATGTGAAAAAAGATAAAGAATAAACAAAAAACCACAGCCAAGGCTGTAATACCCAATAGTTAAGGTTTTTAGTGTACTTGAGGCGTGGTTAACTCCCGTTGTTTAGCATCTTAAATTAGAAATTGACCAATGCAAAAATCAGGGACGATTTTTGAGTATTTGCCGCAGGATGCGGATCAAATATGTTATTGAACAGACAATTTATCATTTAAGAATCAATGCTAAACCTAAGGGTCGCCTTTCTTTTGGTTACTTTTCTTTGGCGACGCAAAGAAAAGTAACTGGTGTGCTTAAGGCTTATTTCAAATAAAAAGATGAACTTCATAAGCACACCAACTCATTCCGGTCTATCAAAGTTTTCGCTTAAATGACAAACATTACACCAAAAGCGGTGTTTTTTTTTGCTGGCAAGAATTCAATTGCTACTGAATACGCGTTACTTTATAACCTGCTTTAGTTAGCAAGGTTGGTACACCATACTCACCAATCATATGTGCAGCACCAACCACAACAAATGTTGATTTTTTATCATTAAACAGTTTTCCAAGTTTTGGGATCCAATTTTGGTTTCGTTTAATAAGCATATCTTCCATCTGCTCAGCACTCATTTGCTCAGCCATTAACTGCTCAATGCCATCCATTTTACCTTGTTCCCACAAGGTAATTAATTTCAATGCCTCTTGTGCTGGTAAATCAATTATCTCAATCAACATTTTCTCATCAGAAAATGTCTTTTCAAGCATATCAATTTGAAATTGAGCTGTTTCCAGCTCTATCAATGGCATATTCTTTTGTTTTGCACGCGCAATAAACTGAGCATCCACGCCATATTGGGGGGCAAGCTGCGCTTTTAAGAAAGGTAAAACACTCACTACAGTCGCCGCAGCCCAAGGCTTGTAAGGCTCAACAACTTGAATTGGCATGCCCATGCTAGCCATATGTGCTGAGAGCTTTTGATAAGTAGCTGCCGTCAGTTCACTTTTAAGTGTTTTTCCTTTCGGTAACATCATTTGTTGTTGCATTGCCATTGCAGTGGTGGCATTTGTGGCATCTAATTCAACAACTAACTGCTTTGTATTGGCGAAGCCGTTCATAATTTCTGGTGATAACGGATACCATTGACTCGCACCTATATGAACCGAACCGAGCATATAGCTTGTCGTTCCTTGGTGCTCGACTTTCCAAAATGCTGGTTTTGCCCCTTGTGCCATTGCAGTTAATGAGATGAGCGCTAACGTAGCAACCGTAAAAACACGCTTAAAAACCTTGCTAAATAACATACTTTTTCCTTGTAAATTCAGTTAAGTGAGTCACTTTACGATATCTAAAAAAAAAGCACCATCATTTATTATGACAGTGCTTTATTCAACCAGAGGTTATTTAGTGTAAACGGATACCGTCACTTTCAATGCTAATAACACCTGCTTTTAATAAATTACCAATAGATTGCTTAAATTTCTTTTTACTAACCCCAAATAAGCGGCTAATAATTTCAGGCGAACTTTTATCACTAACGTGAGTAAAACCATCATTTTGTTTCAGAAATTTAATAATCTTATTGCCTAATTCATCATTGGTTGAATAGCCTGGTTTTTCCAGTAATAAATCGATTTTATCGTCATCACGTATGCGATTAATGTACGCCTTGGTTCGATAACCAATACGTAGTTCTTTAAAGACTTCGTTGCGATATAACACGCCCCAATGAGCGCCTTCAATGGCCGCTTTATAGCCCATGTCAGTATGATCGCAAATAACAATTTCAACTTGTTGATGCAAATCGTAATTGACTGGTTCACGATGTAAACGTTTATCTAATTTTGTTGATGCAACAATACGGTTACTGACATCGACATATAATAAGACTAAATATGATTTACCTTCTTCTAAACGTTCAGCTTGCTCAGCAAAAGGCACTAAAAGTTCTTTTTCCAAACCCCAATCAAGAAACGCACCGATACTTGTTACGGCATTAACACGTAAGCTAGCAATGTCACCCACTTGCGCCTTAGGCGTCTTAAGAGTGGCAATTAAACGATCTTCTGAGTCTTTATAAATAAACGCATCAACTTCGTCCCCGACTTCTAGCATTGATTCAACAGCGCTATTGGGTAACAGAATTTCACCTAAATCTTGGCCATCGAGGTAATAACCAAAATCAACTTCTTTAACAACTGATAAAGTATTGATACGACCTAATTGAACTAAACCTCGTAAGCGAGATTCTCTTAACCTTGACATGGTTGCTCCTGCGCGGCGAAACGCGTGGTGAGATATTCATTAATATCAGATGATTCATACATCCATTGAACATCACCATTAGCATGTTCAATACGTAAACAAGGGACTTTCGGAGAGCCACCTTCTGCTAACAGCTCTTCTTTGTGTGGCGACACCTTGGCATCTTTTAGAGCAACGTTAAGTGACAATCGCTTCATTTGGCGACGAACTTTAACGCAAAATGGACATGCAGCAAACTGATATAGCGTAAGAGACTGTGTTTGCTCGTCAACCTGTTGCTGTATTTGCGCATCGCGCTTTAAACCACGTGGAGAAAAAACAAAACTAAGCAGCAAAATAATACGACCTAAGATCCAACGAACAATAAACATGTCTAACCCTCAACTAAAAAATTGGCGGCGATAATAACACAATGCGCTAATGATCTCACTGGCTGATTATGGTAGTTGTGATGCTTGTTCAACCATTGTTTTCCCCAATTGAGCGACCAATGAGTTTAGTGATTCAACCGCGTGTGCGTAACCGTCATCAGTTAACGTTTTACTTAAGTGAAAATCATGCTGCGCCATCAGTTCATCACCCAAATACAATTTGTATTTTCCGGCAAAGGTTACTGAAGAATCATGGCTTGGATAAAACTTTTCGACATAAAGCTCTGCGGTATAGCAGTCTGATGCTGCTCTACAACGAGAAAAGTGATGCTCATCAGCACGAATTTTACTTTGTGAACTATTAATATCATTAATCAAACTACGGCTAATCCCCTTATCAATAGGCTCTGCCCATAATTGATAACGCGTGGTGACTAGTTCACCATTTTCTTGCTCAAACACAATGCTCGATTGCTTAAGGTAATCCACCACAGCGATACGCTTTATAAGCAATTGCTTTGCACTAAAATCGACTTGAGCGGGTTTAGGACCTTTAGATAACTGAAAAATATTGATTGATTGCGACGTAGATTGACACCCAACCAGCATTAACAAACACAGACTTAAAATCACTTTATTCATTATTCTATTTCCCTTTAGGCTGAGGATCTTCATCCACCTGCCCTTTAAATATTAACGCATTAGGTTTATTGTTAAGCTCTTTAATCAATGGTTGAATATCACGCATTAATTGCTGGAATTGCGATAAGCTTTGCTCAAGTTCACCATATACTGGCGCTTGATGATTATAGCTTTCAAGGGTTTTACTCAATTGCGATAAGGTTTTATTAACTGATTCAGGAATAGCCTGTGTCTCTTGTGCGTTAATCAATGCTTTCACATCAGCAACAGCTTCATTAAGCCCAATCATTGTACTGTTTGCGCTAGCAAGCATTTGATTAATGTTATCGACCGTCACTTCAATTGGCATTGACGAAAATTTATCTAAAATATCAAATACTTTCTCTTCTATTTGCGCTAATGAGCCAGCCATCGATGGCATCACAGGCCAAGATTGATACGTTTCTACCTGATGTTGTGAATCTAAGGTGTAATAATCTAAATCAACGAATAAACTGCCTGTCAATAATGAGCCTGATTTTAGGGTCGCTCTAAGTCCCTGCTCTGTCCATTTATCAATATATTGTGCAATTAAATCAACCGATGTCTGTTCATCAGGCAAACCGAGCCTTGCAGGTTCAAATTTAATGAGCACAGGAATACGCTGTTCATTACTTGCTAAAATATCCATTGTTAGCGTGCTATCAATTTTCGCAACGGTACCAACGCGAATACCTCGATACTCAACCGGTGCACCAACATCGAGCCCGCGGATAGAATCTTCAAACATCACAATAAACTCTTTCGCCTGATATTGTCTTCTTTCATAAACACTATCTGCGTCAGGGTATAAAATATGCGCTCGCGCAGTATTAATAGCATTGCCTAATGGTAAATCAATGGGAACATCAAAAGTCACACCACCACTTATAATTGATTCAAGCGAGCCAACATTGACCTTAATTCCTTGCGTTGTTGCGTTAAAATCAACACCACTGCTGTTCCAAAAATAGGTATTTTCTGTCAGTAATTCACTGTAGGGAGACTTTACGAAAATTTGGTAATGTACTCTACGATTCTCAATATCGAAGGTCGACTTCTCAACACGGCCTACTTCAAAACCTCGATATAAAACAGGCTCACCAATGCTTAATGAATTGCCTTGTTCACTCACCAAATCAAGACGAGTTCCAGGAACCCCAAAGCCAGTAATTGGCTCTTGTTCTAAACCAGTGTAGGTTGTGCTTAATTCACTGCTGTTTCCTGGCACAAATTCAATATAAGAGCCAGACATCAAAGTACCTAACCCTGAAATTCCGCCACTACCAATACGAGGTTTCACCACCCAAAAATTGGCATCTTCAGTCAACATGTCAGCAACTTGTTGGTCGAGCTGAATATGAGCAATAACACCGTTGCCTTGTAATCTCACATCTTTCACAAAACCAATATCAACATCTAAGGTTTTAACGCGTGTTTTACCTGCAACCAATCCCTCTGCCGTTTCAAAAGTAATAGTAATAGCAGGCCCGCGATTTACGTAGGTATCAATAACCATCCAAGAAGCAATCGCCAATGCTAAAAATGGGATCAGCCACACTTTCGAAATACGATTATGTGTTTTTATCTCGGCCATCATAGGTTGTGGCACTTGCGTCTCACTCATTTCTTATTCTCATTCAAATAAATTAATTTCATCGACCATCATCGGTCGCATTTACGATCAAAGTCGTCCCACAACACTCTAGGATCAAAAGATTTAGCAGCTATCATCGTTAAAACAACAACACCAGCGAAGGCGATAGTGCCAGAGCCCGGCTGAACATTTAGTAAATGATCTAACTGAATTAGCGCCACCAAAATTGCAACAACAAAAATATCAACCATCGACCAGCGACCTATCAATTCTGTTAAACGATATAACTTCAGTCGTTTAGCTGGGCACAATAGACCAGAGAAATATACCGAAAAACATAACATAAACAAAATGATAAATTTAATAATTGGTACCAAGACACTGGCAATAAATACGACAATAGCAATAGGTTCAGAGCCTTCTTGCCACAACACAATGATTCCGCCAACAATGGTATTGTATTCAACTTGTCCCAACTTTTCAGTCACCATCATCGGCCACAAATTAGCGGGGATGTATAGCAACAAAGCCGTTATTAAGTAGGCCATTGTTAATTGAAGATTCAACGGTTTTCTTAAATGTAATTGTGTTTGGCAGCGGGGACACTTCTCAAGTTCAATCGGTGACACCAAACTGCATGAAGAGCAATTAGCAAGTTGCTGACTTGCAGCAGACTGACGGCAATAATCATTCATCGATGCGCCTCATCTATCCAATGCCAAAATTGATAACGGTCTACCAAGGTTAAAACCTTGGCGTAGCAAAAACAAAAAACCGCATAAGCCCAAAATGACCAACCGAGATCCATCTGAGCAATGGTGACTAATTTAACCAGACTCACCAAAATCCCCACTAAAAAGACTTCTACCATCGCCCACGGCATCATCACAAAAGTAAGCCGTAACATCGAGGTTTGAGCCCAACAACCAATGCCTGTTTTTATAGATAAAATAAATGCGACAATCAATATCAAAATCAACGCTGGCAAGATAAATATAAAAAAGAGAACCAATACAGCAAGTATTTTGTAATCATCAAAATACATATTGATAGCACTTTGCCATAAATCAATTTGGCTAACATTGCCGCCAAGATTGAAAGTCATCAAATTAAACTGGGTCGTTACGAAAAGTAAAATCAACCCAGTCACCGCATACGATAACAGTTGATTAATGTTGCTGTGGTGCAGTCGTGTAATTTTATGCTTGCAGCGAGGACAAAGAGCACATTCGCCTTCCTTAACATGCGGAGGCGCCATTAATAAATCACAGTGATGGCAGGCAATAACTTGCTCAGAAAACATGAATGTCCTTATGGGAGACAACCGTCTATAACGTTATGCTCGGGGCAACAATAGCTCCCGATTGCTCTACTTACAGCACAAGCTGCAATACTTAGCTAATTTTCAGGACAAACTAGCACAAATACAACCTGTCACTATGCCATTTAAAATTATCGGTGTAACCCACTTATTCGCAATAATTGATATAAATCAGTAACAAAACTTTAGCGCGAACAATAATTCATCAATCAGCAAAAATGACTATTGACAGGGTTGATATAACGTGACAATTATAGAGTCATACAACAACGCACATCACAGGAGATAATTAGTTAGCTTTTAATTTAAACCACACAAGGAACACAAATATATGTATAAAGTAAACATCAGTGGTCAACATGTTTCAGTTTCTGACGAAGTTGTTAGTTACGTAAAAGAGTCAATCTCCAATCTAGAAAGATTTAGTGATCAAATTACGAGTGTGAACGTTAATTTCACAACCGAAAAACACGACACACATAAAATTATTGCCGAAGCGCAAATCCATATTCCCGGTGCCGATATTTTTGCAACATCAACGGCAGACCGACATATTACTAGTGCAATTGATGGCCTAATGAGTAAATTAGAAAATCAAATGCGCAAACACAAAAGCAAACATTTAGATAAAGCACATTCCGGCAACAAGTCCTTTGTTGAAACCGATGAAGAACGTGAAAAGCAAGATGAGTTTAATGCACTTGCAGATCGCGGGATAGTGACAGATTAATACTTCAATCACTATCAACCAAAAAAGGCTGAGTTAATAACTCAGCCTTTTTTGATGGCACAACAATTATTTATCGTTAGCTAAACTTTCAAGGGTGAACTTCATTTTAAGTTCTTTAATTTTTAACCCTTTACGTGCGCCGGTGACAACCATGCCACGAGGTGTATCCTTTGCCAGTATCAAATAATCTTTTTTAATTTCAAAAAACATCTGTTCTTTATCTTCACGCCAATCCGTCGGAAACAACCACAAACGATCACAGTCTTCATGCCAGCTAGTTTCAACATAAGATGGTGTTTCATTCTCAAGATCTTCTAAAACTTGAAAGACAAGTCCCTGATACGCGCATATTTCGTCATCACATTTTTCATTGTAATAGGTAAATAAACGTCCTTTAAATACATACTCAGCTTCAAACATCGCATTAACAAACATTGCATCTTGTTCGCTTTCAGACGGCGCAATATTGGGCATCGGACAAAAGTTCTTCTCATTGCCTAATACGGAGCTAGACAACACAATAGTTGCTGCACATAAAATTTTGATTAAATTTTTCAAAATAAATTTCCAGAGTTGCGAATTACTATCAATTATAAACGATAAATAGTTTAAATAATCAAATTTGTCGAAAGGAGTTTAACGGACACGAAATAAGGATTAACTCACACTGCTTAGTTCAGGGATCAGCGATGATAAGACACTATCAAGCTGCTCTAATGCTTCCTCAGTGGCCATTTCAATTTCATCGCTAGACAAATTAAGTCCAGTATGAACCTCTTCTATCTCATGTTGCACTTTTACCATCGCATTAAAGGAGCCAAGTGACGTAATACCAGGAAAATGCTGACCTGCAATATTATTAGCAAGGCCTATAACATTTGCCTCTTGTTCATATCGTTCACTATTACTTGGCTTATGATGATTTTCAACGGTTTCAGTTAACCAATCAGGTAAATTCCAAGCACGGCATAACGCACCGCCAATTTGATGGCTTGTGAAGCCCAATACTTTGCGCTCGGCAATGTGAGGCTCTATTCCTAATTTAGAAACAAGCTCGCATATTTTTAATGCTTTTGTGCCTAAAAGATTAAAATAAATTAATTGACCAACGTCATGTAGCAGTCCAGCAATATGTAATCGTTCGCTATTGGGCAAATAACAATAAAGCCCAATGCGCCTTGCTAGTAAACCAGTCAGCACACTATGGCGCCAAAACGCTTCCATATTGATTTCACCGCCGGCTAATCTAGACATTGCTTCAACAACAGACGCCGTTAGAATTAAATCACGAAACTTATCTTGCCCAATGATGGAAATGGCATGGTCGAGACGTTCAATCTTGCGAGGTAAACTATAAAATGCACTATTAACTAAGCGCAATACAGCCATGGTCATGCCAGGATCGGTACTAACAACTTTAGCCAACGCAGCAGAATCCGTTACTTCTTGCTCCAGTAAATGACAACATTTATGGTAAGCCTGAGGTAAAGAAGGTAATGAATTAACTTTTTCGACTAATAGATTAAAATCCATTTATATATTCTATGATCTTTAATTAAGGTAAAGGTATTAAAAAATAGTATCACACTAAGGTAAATAAACTAAAACCTTAACGAGCTATTTTTAACTAAGTTATGCTAATAAATTAAACAGTTGGGATACCGCTATGAAATTTAAAATCATCGTCTTCAGATAAAATGAGTTTTGCTTCTTGCTCTCCAAAGAAACGAATTCGCTCACTTATGTCTTTACCAGCCACCATTTTAGCCAGCGCTAAATAATCTTGATAGTGGCGCGCTTCAGAACGCAATAATGACGTATAAAATTTATTTAAGTCATCATCCAACAAGGGCGCAATTTTAGCGAATCGTTCACACGAACGCGCTTCAATATAAGCACCAATAATTAACTTATCAATTAACGTATTAGGTTCGTGAGTAGTAACATGCGTCATCATGCCTTTAGCGTAGCGACCAGCACGAATATTTCGATATTCGATACCTCGTTGCTCCATAATTTCTAATACCTGATAAAAGTGATGTAGCTCTTCTTTTATCAATAACACCATTTTATCAATCAATGCTTGAGCAAAAGGATCGTCGCTATTGGCAACAATCTTTTTCATAGGCGGATTATATTTAGACAGTGCTTCCATTGAACCAACTTTCTTATAAACATATTGCTCATAAGGTTCAAACCATTTCATAACCGCATCACAACTTGATTTATCCAATGCGTACTTTCGCATTAAAAACATCGCTGTTTGACCAGCTTTTAATTCACACATTAAATGATCAAGTAATAAATCAGCTAAATTTTCTGGCTTAGTTGCTTCTTGCACCCAAGCATCTGGTGTTTTGCAATGTAAAAACTCTAAGATTGGCGCAAGTAATTGTTGATTCGACACTTTGATTCCAAGCGGCTAAAAATTTGGCGGCATATTAGCATGTGTCAAACCAATAATCATTGATCTACTATGTAACTTTTCAATAAGACTAGCCCAAAGCCGATGTCATTCTTCTGGCAATTACAATCTGCGTTTACTACAATCCGATCTCCTGTTTACAAAGTAAACTTTTTGTAACGTAGTTGGAGAATCATGATGCCAAAGAAATTAGGTCATGGTAGTTATCATATTCAAGTAGATCATCGTGTGCTCATTAGCGAGTCATATGGCAGCTGGAACGACATTACCATTAAGCACTTTATTGATGAGTACAAATTAAAAGCCACGCCATTGTTAAATAAAGCATGGGCAGCGATTGTTGACGTTAGTCAATGGAAATTGGCGACACAAGAAGCAGAAACAATAGCAAAAGATTTTGAGCTCTGGTGCAAGAACAACAATAGAGCCCACATTGCCATTGTCGGCAGTAATTCCATGATTAATTTTCAATTAAATCGTTCAGGCCTTGATGACAACGAGTCTCACATTGCAATTGACCATTTTTCCAGTCAAGAAAAAGCGCTCGACTGGCTAGCGCAATTTGGCTATCTTTCGACCAAGCGTCATTGCCATCAACATCAATCTTAGTCATACCCAAATAAACTAAATAATTTGGTGCATCCTGTTTCGCTTTCATGTTTAATGGACATCTAGACGTCTTTAGATAGGATTACCAATGAAAGCTGATACCCAACTAATTGATAGTGGCCGTGAAGAAAAATGGACACAAGGTGGCGTAAACCCTGTGGTGCAGCGTGCATCAACCATGGTGTTTGATAGCGTCAGTGACATGAAGCATGCAACAGCCAACCGTGCAGGCGATACATTATTTTATGGACGTCGCGGCACAACGACCACCTTTGCATTATCAAAAGCAATGACAGAGTTAGAGGGTGGTATAGGTTGTGCTTTATATCCTTGTGGCACAGCAGCCATCACTAGTGCCTTGCTTTCATTTTTAAAACACGGCGATCATTTATTAATGGTCGATACGGCTTATGAGCCGACTCGCGCCTTTTGCGACAACATGCTTAAAAATCTTGGGATCTCCACCACCTATTACGATCCAATGATTGGTAAAGATATTGACTCATTAATCCAACCGAACACTCGCATGTTATTTTTAGAGTCTCCAGGGTCAAACACCATGGAAATACAAGACGTGCCAACGTTATCAAAAATTGCACATCAGCATGACATCACGGTTGTACTCGATAACACCTGGGGCAGTGGATTATTATTCAAACCCTTTGATTACGGTGTCGATATATCCATTCAAGCCGCCACTAAATACATCGTCGGCCATTCAGATGCCATGCTTGGTACCGCTGTTGCTAATGAAAAGCATTGGCCGCGCCTTCGAGAAAACAGCTACCTGCTGGGTCAATGTGCAGCACCTGATGACTGTTACATGGCACTGCGTGGTATTCGCACATTATCGGTGCGTATGAAACAACATCAACAAAGTGCGCTAACTGTTGCACAATGGCTAAAACAACACCCTATTGTAAAAACCGTGTTGCACCCTGCATTTGAAGAATGTCCAGGACACGAATTTTTTAAGCGGGACTTTAGTGGCTCAAACGGCCTATTTTCATTCGTGGTTAATTGTCGCGATGAAGCTAAAATAACCGCCATGCTGGATGGATTAAAGCACTTTAAAATGGGCTTTAGTTGGGGCGGATTTGAAAGTCTCATTCTACCAGTAAATGGCTTGGATAGATTACGAACAGCAAAACCATGGACTGAAGAAGATCGCGTTATTCGTGTGCATATTGGACTGGAAGATGTTGACGATCTCATTGAAGATTTGACGCAGGGTTTGGCCAAGCTCTCATAAATTAACCATCACAGGTGAAGCAACTACAAAAAGGGTTAGATGTCACGTACACTAGCCCTTTTTCAGCTCACAAGCCTTACCATGCCACAGCAAAAATCATCATCGGCTACCCAACCATTATTCATTCTAGTATTGCTGGTTATTTTTAGCCCAATCGCTATCGATATTTATTTACCTGCCCTGCCCCAAATAGCCACAGACTTGGCGATTTCCAATGCGTTAGCGCAAGACACAATTACGTGGTTTATCTTCAGTCTCGGCTTAGGACAATTATTTGCTGGTCCGCTAGCCGACCGTTATGGTCGTAGACCCGTCGCATTAGTTGGCATAATAATTTACATTAGTTGTTCTATCATCGCCTATCTTGCAGCAAGTATCGATGTACTGCTCATTACCCGCCTTTGCCAGGGCTTAGGTGCCTGCGCAACTTCTGTTGCGGCGTTCGCTTGTGTCCGTGACAGTTTTGGACCAGAAAAAAGCGGCCGCATGATTAGCTACCTCAACGGTGCAATTTGTTTTATTCCTGCATTGGCCCCGATTCTTGGTAGTTGGCTCACCAGTGAATTTGGCTGGCGTAGCAACTTTAGTTTTATGACCGTGTTTGGCGTTATTAGCCTAACGTTTATTTGGTTTGGTATGCGAGAAACTAGACCTGACGACACAATAAACAGTAAATATCTTATAAGCTGGCAACGTTATAAAAGTGTCCTTTATCACCCAACATTTTTATTTCATGCCGTTATGTGTCTATTAGCGATGGCTGTTATTCTTGCGTATGTCACATCAGCACCTGTGCATCTGATGAATCGGCTTGGCCTAAACATGACACAATTTACCTGGTGGTTTGGCATTAACGCCGTGTTTAACATCGCAGCCAGTTTATTGGCTCCTAAACTAATGGACAAAGTGGGCAGCTACAAAGCCTTAGCCATTGGGTTAGTTAGTTTAATTATTGCTGGTTTCGCCATGTTTGCGCTACAAGGATTTGCAACTGACTGGGCGTTTATGATCCCTATCATTGGCTCATCTATTGGTTTTGCATTGGTATTAGGAGCCAGTGCAGGTAAAGCATTGGCGCCTTTTGGCGATCGTGCTGGCACCGCGGCGGCATTACTTGGTTTAATTCAAATGAGTGGTGCTGGATTATTAGTGGGGTTGATGCAGCGTAGTCCGTTAAATGATGTCGATTTACTCAGCGTACACATGCTGTTATTACTACCTTGCTTACTCATTTTATGTAGCCAACGAGGCAGAGCGTGGCACTTTATTACGCGCTAGTATATTTGTCACCTACTCAACTACTCAACTATTCAATACGTAATGTTTGCCAAGCTCGGCAAGCTTGTTTGAATTTAGTGGCATCCCCGCCCGCCCGATCAGGATGATGTTGTAACGCCAATTTACGCCAGCGCTTTCTAATGTCACGAGGGCTGGCGTCACTGTCTAATCCAAAGACTTCCAACGCATGTTCGCGACCCACCGTCGGTGATGTTTCGCCGATATAGTCATTATATTTGTGCCAAAACGACTTCAACATTTCACGAATTAAATCACCACTGGTATCGTAATTATCCCAATCAAGATAATAATCTCTAAGGGCCACATCGTGTTGCAACTCAAGCTCAATATGAGATGGCACAGAGCGAGATAGGAAAATATCCATCGCCTGAACTTGCAACCATTGATTAGGCAACAACATTAGCTGTAACTGATAAAGGGCATTCATGGTCAAAAAATTACGTTTAAATAAATCTTTGTTTTCGTCTTCATCAAGGGCTTGCAACAAGCCTTTTTCACGTAAAGCAGTAACCAAGTAGTGAACTTTCCAATGCTGTGGTTGCTCTTCCAATAGACTAAGTAATGGCCAAGTTAACGGATTGTCTTGGCTGCTGGCTTTTAATAGAAGCTCGGTAATAGGTGAGTGTTTAGCAATGTCCATATTCATAAGAAATCTAACCGATACTTTGTTGATAAAGTAAGCTAATCCTAATCAATTGTGAGCCATAACACAATTGATTACAAAGACTCTCTTGGTATTATTGTTTAAAAATGTAAACTCAGGTTATTATCCAAATAATCGAGCACGCTATGTTTAAATCTCTTGGCCAATTATTTTCCCATATCACAGAGAAAACACCGCAACCTGTGGTTGGTTTAGAGCTCGCTATGGCAGTACTGTTGTATGAAGTTGCTGCGGCAGATGACCACATCCACACCAGTGAAGAAGCTAAAATACTGCATTTAATTCGCGATAGTTTTAAGCTCGATGATGTGACTGCACAAGCATTATTAACGCAAGCGAAAACCCATCAACACAATGCCGTGTCCTTACAAGAATTCACCCATATCCTAAAAGAAAATCTTAATCGTGAACAACGGGTGCATTTTTTACAAGAGTTATGGCAAGTCGCCCATTCAGATGCCGACATCGACAACAATGAAGAACACATTATTCGCCGTATTAGCGATCTATTGTACCTAAATCATAGTGATTTTATTAAAACAAAGCTTAATGTCATCGACTCATAAATTCAGCAAGCGATAGTAAAAGACAAGCACGCGATACTAAAAGATAGTGCCCTAATAACTCTACCGTTATAATAGCGCCAAATAACTATTCTATTAGATGATTATGCAAACCCCAGCTAGCCAACACGGATTTTTACTCACCCAACACGCATTAGACATTGGCTCCAAGCCAGTTATCGTTTGTTGGTTAGCAACAGCACAAGGCCCCGTAAAACTCACCATTGAAGACCAACAACCGGTTTTCTTTATTGCCAGTGGGCAATTAACGCAAGCATTGCAAGTTTTACGTGATGAAGGTATCGAGTGCCATAGTAAATCACTTGATATGCAAACCTTTGAACTGAAAAACGTCAGCGCCCTCTATTTTAATAATATCAGTCAATATCGCAGTGCAAGTTACTTACTTAAGCAAGCACTGATCATGACTTATGAAAGTGATTTTAGGCTCGACCAACGCTTTTTAATGGAGCGCTTTATCTGTGGCAGTTTAGAATTCACAGGCCAAGCCATAAATCACCCAGAATATACGGAATATTGTCAAGTCAAAGTCAGGCCAAGTAACTATGTGCCTAAGCTATCCGTCTTATCATTAGATATCGAATGTAGTCAAAAAGGTGTCCTTTATTCTGTTGGCCTTCACGCCAGAGATTATCAAAAAGTGATCATGGTTGGCGAGCCCCAGAAAAGCCACGACTATATAGAATGGGTAGACGATGAAGCTGCGTTACTTGACGCACTCGAAATCGCTATCCAAACCCGAGATCCTGATATTATTATTGGTTGGAATGTCATTAACTTTGATTTTAGACTTCTTATCAAAAGAGCCCAATATCACGGTCGTAAACTTCGTCTTGGCCGTGGCCAGAGCTTCGCGCATTGGCGTGACTCAAATACCGACAACAATGGCTATGTCAGTATCGGCGGCCGTGTGGTTGTCGACGGTATCGACTCATTAAAATCAGCGACCTATCACTTTGCCAGCTTTAGCTTAGACTTTGTCGCCAACGCACTGCTTAATCGCGGAAAGTTAGTCGATAACGTCCACGATCGTATGGCAGAAATTAACCATAACTTTATGAACGACAAACCAGCACTTGCCGCTTATAACCTTGAAGATTGTGCGTTAGTAAACGACATTTTTTCCCACACCAATGTTTTAGAATTTCTCATATTTAGAAGTCAACTAACTGGCCTGCTCCTTGATCGTGTTGGCGGCTCTGTTGCTGCCTTTACCAACCTTTATTTACCTAAGCTCCATCGCGCAGGATACATTGCTCCTAACTTACCGCCAGATGGTGGTTTAGCAAGTCCCGGTGGTTATGTCATGGACTCTATTCCCGGACTCTATGACAATGTGCTAGTGCTTGATTTCAAGAGTCTATACCCCTCTATCATTCGAACTTTCAAGATCGATCCTATGGGACTGATTGAAGGACTGAATAACCCAGAACAAGCCATTGACGGCTTTAAACAAGCAAAATTTTCACGCGAAAAGCATTTCTTACCACAAATTATCACTGATCTTTGGCAGCAGCGGGATCAAGCGAAAAAAGACAATGACAGTCCTCGTTCTCAAGCCATCAAAATTTTAATGAGCTCGTTTTATGGTGTATTAGGCTCAGGCGGCTGTCGCTTTTACGACACGCGATTAGCCAGCTCAATTACTATGCGTGGCCATCAAATTATTCAGCAAACCGCCGAGTGGATTGAAGAAAAACATCAAGTAATTTACGGCGATACCGACTCTGTTTTCGTCTTAGTAGGCAATGAATACGACAGTCAGCAAGCCAATCAAATTGGTCGAGAATTAGCTCAGTATATTAATCAACGTTGGCGAAAAAAGTTACGCCAAGACTTTGATATAGACTGCCAAATGGAACTCGAATTTGAAACCCTCTACCAACGATTTGTGATGCCCACTATTCGTGGCTCAGAACTGGGCAGCAAAAAGCGTTACGCAGGGTTACTCTCAACACCAACCGGTAGTCAGTTAGTCTTTAAAGGCTTGGAAAGTGTCAGAAGTGATTGGACAGAGCTGTCGCGAGAAATTCAACAAGCGGTGTATCAACAAGTATTCGATAAACAAGATCCTAAAGACTATATCTTGCAAATCATTGACGATGTAAAGCAAGGTAAGCTCGACGACAAACTGATCTACACCAAACGTCTACGCCGTGAGTTATCACAATACGTTAAAAATGTACCGCCCCAAGTCAAAGCTGCGCGTCTTGCCGATGAAAAAAATAAGGCTCTAGGCAGACCTTTGCAATATCAACACAAAGGCAGCATTAGCTATATTATGACGCTCAATGGACCTGAGCCTGTGGACTACCTAACCAGCATTATTGATTATCAACATTACATCGATAAACAAATTGCACCAATTGTCGACGGTATTTTACCATTTATAGGCACCAGCTATGCGCAAATAACCGATGTGCAAATGGGGTTGTTTTAGGGATATTTATACCCAAGCCACTTGAAGATGCATGTTTCAGAGCTCGGGTAGGAATCGAATAC
>CAJXRU010000065.1 GCA_913060565.1 uncultured Gammaproteobacteria bacterium
GTGGCCGTACAGTAGGTGCTGGTGTTGTTGCTAAGATCATGGACTAATATTTAGCTTTAGCTAAATACCATATCTCAAAAGGCCACTATCGTGGCCTTTTTTTATGCTTCGAATAAAGTGGTGACATCTGCTGGCGCAGGTGTTGTTGCTAACTTTTGCCTAAGGGTCGGTGGACTAGTATTTCGCTTTAGCTAAATATCATATCTTAAAAAGGTTACTATCGTGGCCTTTTTTTATGTCTGAGACTGAGATAGATTGATAGTGCTGGCGCAGGTGTTGTTGCTAACTCTTGCCTAGGGTTCGGTGGGCTAATATTTAGCTTTAGCTAAATACCATATCTCAAATTAGCTTATTCTAGCTTTAATTTATATAACTCTATTTTCACGTTGCGCAGGAGTTTATCGTCTAATGTTGAGATAAAATATCCTTGAAGCATGAAGTTATTACTATTGTACAAGTTAAGTATTTTTGATGTTCTATCATCTTGAATTATTAAGTTAATGTTATTATTTACAAATTCGGAATTTTCGAATTCAAAGTCTTCTATAAAAGCATCATTGCTACCGCTATAATACTCGAATAACGTAGACTTTTTGTCTCTATATAGCTCTAAGATAAGCAAGTGATATGTATTATTTACAAAAGCTGTACCTATCCATAGCCCTTCATCTGTATTATCGTATTTTTCAAAATCTGCCAATCGGTGATGAAATTTATCAAGAAAGTTACGGGCCGTAGACTGGTTTTTTTGTGGCAAAAGCTGATAGGTCGTACTCAAAATAACGTTCTTGTTTTTATCACGTTCCATCTCAATAACATGAAATCCAGAAACAGTTTGAGGTGTTAGTATTAATCGCTTAGATGCTTTATATCGTTTGCTGTAAGGGAAGTTGATTGAGCACTCAGAGCTGGTACATTGCACATCTTTGGTGCTAAAAGGTATTTTCTGGAATTCTTGCAAGCCACTGATCATGTGTAATGAAAATAAGAAATGTTTTCCGTTTTCATTGAATTTGAGTAGATTAAAACTTTGATATTCATTGTTCACTCCTTCCCACAATCCTGGCTGTGAAATGAGTTTACTAGCGTCTTTAGCGTATGTGTGTGGTATAACTAAATAACATGCGAATAATATAACTTTCCCTATTAACTTCACCTTATTAATTCCTTGTCTATTCTTCTTCACGTTTAGTGTCATTGTTCTCGAGTGAGGCGTTAGTAACAAAAAAGGCAAACCGCTTGGTTTGCCTTCGTGATGGTGATAACTAATCGTTGATTAGTGTAAACCGCCAACGTATTTAGATAATGCATCAATTTCTGCGTCAGTTAATTTTTTCGCAGTATCGACCATCATACCAGATGGATCATTCATACGTTCACCTGAACGGAACTTCTTAAGTTGTGCTGCAACGTATTCCGCATTTTGGCTAGCAATCTTAGGGAATTTAGCTAAACCACTGCCATTACCACGAGGACCGTGACAAGAAATACATGATGCGATTTTTCGCTCCATGTCGCCGCCTAAGTATAGTTTTTTCGCTACCGCGACAACGTTCTCTGGTGTTGTTCCATCAGTCACTTGCTGTGATTGATAGTATGCTGCCAAATCCATCATATCTTGCTCAGATAGTGCAGCAACCATGCCAGCCATAGTAGGATCTTTACGAACACCAGACTTGAATTCTTTAAGCTGCTTTACAATGTAGTCAGCGTGCTGCCCAGCTAATTTAGGGTATGAATTAAGAAGTGTCTTATTGCCTTGTGGACCATGACAAGCCATACAGGTTGTTGACTTAGCTTTACCAGCTTCTGCATCACCTTTGGCATGTGCGTTACCAACTAGTCCAACTAATAGTGTTAATGCGATTGCTACATTTTTCATGTCGTCTCAACTTTTTACGGAATTATTAAGATTGCTATTACTCACATGCTATCGAGGCATGCTAAACTTGTTTTAATTTTCATAATTGTACATGAAAAAATTAAAAAGTAATCAGCGAAGAGCTGATTGACTTAAGTTTTGGAGCAAAAATTGTGTTAGATCTAAAAATAAACTTTGAAGTGGCCTCTTTTTTAACGAGTGCCCCTAATATTTCTCATATGCATATGCCAGCAGATGTTGGATATGAGATAGCCTTTGCAGGCCGCTCCAACGCTGGTAAGTCGAGTGCTTTAAACACGATTACTCGCCAAAAGAATTTGGCGCGAACCAGTAAAACACCAGGTCGAACACAGCTGATTAATATCTTTGGTCTAGATCCGCAACGTCGATTAGTCGATTTGCCAGGATATGGTTTTGCTAAAGTCCCGTTAGATATGAAGCTTAAATGGCAAAAATCATTAAGTGAATATTTACAAAATCGTCAGTGTTTACGTGGTTTAGTTGTGATGATGGATATTCGTCACCCTTTGAAAGATCTAGATGTAAACATGATCCGCTGGGCGGTAGAGAGTGATCTTCCTGTACTAGGTTTGTTGACCAAGTGCGATAAATTAAAATCTGGTGCGCGTAAAGCCGCTGTGCTTAAAGCACGTAAAGATTGCGAAGTCTATGGTGGTGATATTACGATTCAAGCCTTTTCATCATTAAAAGTTATTGGTAAAGCGGAAGCTATTAGCGTGATGAATCAGTGGTTACAAGCTGATGATGAGCTGGTTGATAATAGTGACGAAGCCGATGAGCAAATGATTGATGAGTAATGATGCCGATTGGAACGCTCAGTTCCAATCACTTGATACTTTATTAATGAAAACACGGCAATATTGGCAGATATTGCCGTTTTCGTATCTAGCACTCCCGTGGCAGGAAAATCATAAGCTTAACCAAGCGTTGTCGTCTCTTTCACTTCATGACATTGACGAATTGGACGGTGATGATAAAAAACTGCGTCAGTTTCTAAGTTCTCTTATCAATTTAGAACTCGATATTATTGATAATTTACCTGACATTCATCAACCCATAGAGGATGTTTCACCGCACTTTAATACGGGTATTAAAGGTAGAAAGTGGGCGCAAATACAACAATTTGCAGCCTTAATACCATTAGAAAAATCACCCATTTTAGAGTGGTGTGCGGGAAAAGGGCATCTTGGTCGGTTGCTCAGTCACCAGCAGTCACGAAATGTTGTTAGTCTCGAGTGGCAACCTACACTATGTGAGCAGGGCAATACTCTGGCTCGTAAACATCAAGTATCGCAACATGTCGAACAGGTTGATGTATTTTCAGCTGAGGCTGAGGATTTATTAGCACCAAAACATCACGCAGTTGCTTTGCATGCTTGTGGAGATTTACATGTTAGATTGTTGAAGCTTGGCGCCTATCAAAAAGTGTCACGGTTATCATTGGCTCCTTGTTGTTATCATCTCATTCAAACGAATAACTATAACCCTATGTCTGGTTCGGCGTTATCGAGTGATTTATTGCTGAGTAAGCAAGATTTGAGCTTGTCGATGCAACAGTCGGTTGTTTCAGGCTCTCGCGAGAAGCGACATCGTATTACGGAAGTTAGTTGGCGATTAGCATTTGATTTAATTCAGCGAGAGGTACGTGGCGTTAATGAATACATGTCATTACCTTCAATAAAGCAATCGCTATTAACAGGGAGTTTTTCAGCCTTTTGTAATTGGGCTGCACAACAGAAAAAAATCACGTTACCCGATAATCTAGCGTATGAACGCTACGAGTTAAATGGGCGTGAACGATTCTTAACGATTAGAAGAATAGAAGTGGTTACACATGCTTTTCGGCAATTAATAGAACGTTGGTTGCTGTTGGATAGAGTATTATTTTTAAAAGAGAATAATTACGATGTATCGTTGTTTAATTTTTGTTCTTCATCAGTGACACCGCGTAATGCCATGATTCAGGCAATAAAAAAGCCTACGTAGTTTTAACTAGGTAGGCTCTATTGAATTATACTTTAAATTCAGCCACTAGATTACGCAGCATTAACGCTAAGTCAGCTAATTCGACAGATGCAGCAGCCGTTTGAGTTGAGCCTTTTGCACTTTCGATACTGATATTAGAAATCGAATTGATATTTTGATTAATATCTGCTGACGTCGCACGCTGCTGTTCAACTGCACTCGCAATTTGAGTATTCATTTCGGCAATGGATGCGATAGAGGTAGACACCTCTGCAAACGCTTGCTCTGCTGTAGACGATTGTTCTACAACGTCTCGAGTCAACGTTTGGCTTTGTTCCATAGCTCCTACTGCTTGCTCGGCACTTGCTTTTAATTTGTCAATTACCGTTCCAATTTCACTTGTTGATGTTTGTGTGCGGCCTGCTAACGCACGTACTTCATCGGCAACGACGGCAAATCCGCGTCCTTGTTCACCAGCACGTGCGGCTTCAATGGCCGCATTTAATGCAAGTAAGTTCGTTTGTTCTGCTACGCCTTTGATAACATCCAATACCGCTACAATTTCAGTGCTGTGATTTTCAAAATCTCGAATAACTTGTGAAGCTTGTTCAATTTGGCTTGCCAATAAGGTTACCGAGCCAATTGTACTTTGCATTGTTGCGTGACCTTGATTACTTTGTTCGTCAACGGTTTTAACCGCATCGACAGTGTCATTGAGGTTTTGTGCCACTGACTCGACAGTGATAGTCATTTGTTCCATTGCTGTTGCAACTTGCGTAGTCTGGTTCTGCTGCTCATCTAACAAACTACTATTTTGTTCTGTGATAACAGAAGTTTGCTCTGCGGCGGTAGCAATGAGATTGGCGTTATCAGACACCTTTGTAATACCGTCGTGAAATTTAGTTAACATTGAATTGAGCGCATGAGATGCTGAGCCAATTTCGTCCGTTGTAATCGCTTTTAATCGATAGGTTAGATCTGAACTGTTTTCAATCTCATTGATACTGTCACTCAATCTAACTATTGGTGCACTGATAGATGCAGCGAAAAACCAGCCCGCAATGATACCTGCAACAATTAAAACAGACCCAATAACAACGGCGTAAATCTTAATGGTTGTACTCATCGCTTTTGCATCTTCAAACGCTTCTGCTTCATCTAGCTCCGCTAAAATACCCCAAGTTAAGCCATTAAATGAAATGGGTGCGTACGCTGATAATACCGGAACATTACGATAGTCATTGATAATTTTGATGCCGCTTCGGCCTTGTAGCGCGCTGTCGGCTGTTTCACTTGTGACAGGTTGCAAACTAATTGCTGTTTCTTTATGTTTTATCGTATTAATAACATCTTGTGGCATGCCAGCAGCTTGAATGGCATTCAAGTAACCCGTTTTATCTTCTATTAAAAAACGGCTTTGCGAACGCATTGTGTTATCTGTACCTATAAGGTATGTTTCGCCAGAATTGCCAAGTCCTGCATTTGCCCAATCATTGTTGTGAGTCATTACTTCATTAAGTTTACCGATTGGCATTTGAAATATTAATACACCGATCTTTTCACCTTGATCAAATATCGGCGATGCAATGAATGCTGCTGGTGATTCGTAAGAAGGAGCATAACCTGCAAAATCTTCGAAAACTGATACTTGATTATCAGATAGTGCATTGGTTTTACTAAACGCTTTGGCGATGCCAGAATTAGCAAATGACCCTTGTGTTAATGACGTGGCAAAATCGAGCTCTTTAAATACGGAGTAAACAATATTGCCAGATTGACTGTCAACAAGAAAAATATCGTAGTATTCAAATTGCTCCAAATAGTCTTTTATCGATGGGTGAAATAGGCTGTGTACTTTGTCATAGTCGCTATTATCGTATAAAGAGTCTTGTAAATGCTTCTCACCAATTGCATTTGAATTTTGCTGAATTAATTTGTGTTGCAATAATATTGCCGCATCAGAAAGGTTTGCTAGCCATTGGTCGATATTTGCTGAGTTGCCGTTATTTTGAGATTGATAGGCCGAATTAAACTGTGTTTTGTAATAAGCTCTTAACTCTTCTTTAGCAACTGCGATTGATTGTGTGCTTTGTTGAGGATATGAATTATAAGCATTGGTAAATTCTTTCATTGCATCTATAATCATACGATCATTTGAAAAGGTCTTAACTTGCTTATTCAACGTACTTAAATAGTCTTCAATTCGTCCTTTGGTGATATCTCTAACCGCTGTCAGTCGAGATTTACTCGATTCTTCGAGAGCATCATAAGCGCTAGTTGATGCGTTGTAGCCAAGTACAACTGATGAAATAATAATAGGTAGTGCGACGAGTAACGCGGCACCAATTAGTATTTTACTCTTTAAATTCATAGCGCAATCCTTCAATTTAATTCATTACTACAGTAGATTTCCTTGCGTACACATCGTCAATCTTCAATACGAATTTGTCGCATTACGGTTAAAATGTGATCGTCTTATCATTAAACGTAACGAATATATTACTAGATTACAATAATTTTCTAATGATAAAGGTATAGTAAAAAAGTCGAAGAATAGTTTTTATGCTGATTAAAAAAATATTATGATTTCAAGCAGTTGAAGCAGAAAATTAAAGTAGTTACAAAGGTTGTTTTTTAATAGTTGCGATAGGATAAAAGTGCTATTTATGCATAAAAAAGCCTCTTTAAAAGAGGCTTTAAGAAAGTGTCGTGTTTTTCTAGAAAATGAAGTGTTCGCTATCAATAGCTGCTAACGTATCATTGCCAGCTTTGACCATTTCTACATGTGACAATGTTCGCGGCAAAATACGTGCAAAGTAAAATTTAGCAGTATCTACTTTTGCCTGATAGAAAGCTTGGTCACCTTCACCCGACGCCAATTTTTCTAATGCCACTTTGGCTGACTTAGCCCAAAAGTAAGCGAGAGATACATAGCCAGAATACATTAAGTAATCAACTGATGCTGCACCAACTTCGTCTTGATTTTGCATCGCTTTCATACCAATTTCCATAGTGACTTCACCCCATTGCTTATTTAAATCAGCAAGTGGTTTGGTAAATTGTGTCATCTCAGGCGTTTCAGTTTCGGCTTTAACGAATTGATGAATGATCTTGGTAAAGTTTTTAAGTAGTTCACCCTGAGTCATCAGTACTTTACGCCCTAATAAATCAAGTGCTTGAACGCCTGTTGTTCCCTCGTAAAGCATAGAAATACGTGTATCACGTACAATTTGTTCCATACCCCATTCTTGAATGAAACCGTGGCCGCCAAAGACTTGAACACCGTGATTAGCTGCTTCAAATCCTGTCTCAGTCATAAATGCTTTCATAATAGGTGTTAAGAAAGACAATAAATCACTCGCTTGTTTTCGTTCTTCTGGCGTTTTAGCGTTATGTGCTAAATCATTTTGTTGTGCGCCAAAATACACCATAGCGCGATTGCCTTCAGCAAATGCTTTCTGTGTAAGTAGCATACGACGAACGTCAGGGTGAACAATGATTGGATCAGCAGAACCTTCTGGATTTTTTGCACCGCTTAGTGAACGCATTTGTAAGCGATCTTTGGCGTAGGTTACAGCTCCTTGAAATGAACCTTCAGCAGCCGTTAATCCCTGAATAGCAGTACCAATACGTGCGCTATTCATAAAGGTAAACATACAATTTAGTCCACGATTTTCCGCGCCAATTAGGTAACCCTTAGCGCCATCGAAATTCATCACACAAGTCGCATTACCATGAATACCCATTTTGTGTTCTAGTGAACCACAACTAACGTTATTTTTATCTGTAATGTTGCCTTGTGCGTCAAGGTTAAATTTAGGCACGATAAATAAAGAAATGCCTTTAGTACCTTCTGGGGCGCCAGGTAAACGAGCTAATACGATATGAATAATATTCTCTGCCATATCGTGTTCGCCAGAAGAAATAAAGATTTTAGTACCTGATATATTGTAACTACCGTCGTCATTCGGTTCTGCTTTGGTGCGAAGTAGACCTAAATCTGTGCCAGCGTGAGGTTCTGTTAGGCACATTGTGCCTGTCCATTCACCACTAATTAACTTCGGTAAATACGCTGATTTTTGTTCGTCTGTACCGTGGCTTGTTAATGTATTCATACAACCATGGCTTAATCCTGGATACATACCCCAAGACCAGTTTGCTGTACCGACCATTTCGCTGATTACAGAACTTAGAGATTCAGGCAGTCCTTGACCACCAAACTCTGGATCGTGTGCTAACGATGGCCAACCACCATCAACATATTGTTGATAAGCTTCTTTGAAACCTTCGGGGGTTGTTACGCTGCCGTCTTCTTGTCGTGTACAGCCTTGTTGATCGCCAATTTGATTGAGGGGAGCGAGCACTTCTTCTGAAAATTTAGCGGCCTCTCCAAGAATTGCATTGACTAGATCTGGCGAAGCTTCTTCACCGTTTGGTAAATTAGCGTAGTGATTTTCGAAATCTAAGACGTCGTTCATTACAAATTCGATGTCTTTTAGTGGGGCTTTATAATCAGGCATGCTCACCTCAAATTAATTGTTATTATCATTAAAATTAATTTCAAAACGCTTGTTTGAAACATTTGTTAGAATCGATACTAACAGCACAAATTCAATTCGTATAGAGTATCTACTCAAAAATTTGACACTTTTTAAGGGATCTTGAAATGGATGACTGATGAATGTGCGAATGTACGGCCATTTAAAAGGAATAATTTAGACATAAAAAAAACGCGACCTGGAATCCAGATCGCGTTTACCAATTTATATGTTTCTTGTTGTTAGCGAGTGCCAAATACTACGATGGTCTTGCCGTGTGCAGAAATGAGCTCTTGCTCTTCAAGTAATTTCAATACACGGCCAACGGTCTCACGAGAACAACTGACAATTTGACCAATTTCTTGACGAGTGATCTTTATTTGCATGCCGTCAGGGTGAGTCATCGCATCTGGCTGTTTACATAAGTTCAGTAATGTTTGCGCAATACGACCAGTAACGTCTAAGAACGCTAAATCCCCAACTTTTTCACTGGTACTTTGTAAGCGATCAGCCATCTGCTTAGATAACTTCATCAGGATTTCTGGGTTAGTTTGCACTAACTGTTTAAAGCGAGTAAATGAAATCTCAGCAATCGTACATGATTCACGAGTTTTAACCCATGCAGTACGCTCAGGTTCATCTTCAAATAATGCAAGTTCGCCAACAAAATCACCTTTAGACAAATAAGATAAGATCATCTCTTTACCTTGTTCATCTTTTATAAGCACTGCCACTGAGCCGTCAATAATGTAATAAAGCGTATCTGCAACATCGCCGCGATGAATCAACGTACTTTTCTTTGGGTACTTATGTAAATGACACTGCGATAAAAACCAATCTATAACAGGATCTTGCTGCGGCTTTTGGATAATTGACATAAGTCCTCTTTACATTATTAAGCGTTATTGAATAGTAGCCGATAAGTGGTGATTTATCTATCGATAACAATGACTTTAACGCCAATCGATGTAACTATCAAAAAAAATTTCTAATTAGCGATTATAAATCGACTGAACTAATAAGTTAATTAACTATTTTTAAAACAGTGACTTGATGCACCAAAATGGTTGTATGTTGCTCATAAATAGTGCAAAAAGGTGATTTCGTTTTTAATAAATGCTTTTAATCTTCATTAAAATCAATCAATAATAAATTTGGTCTAGTTAGTGCTTTACAACAATATATCAATTATTAATAAGGACTCACCATGAAGAAAACCGTCTTAATGCTTAGTGCTGTGGCGTTAGCAACAGGATTATTTACCACCTCATCTCACGCTGTTGAAGGGTTATCAGCAAACGCAGTAGTAACCAATAATTATATTTGGCGTGGCGTTACGCAAACCGATGATCAAGCCGCTGTTTCCGGTGGCATCGATTTTAACGCCAAATCAGGATTTTATGTCGGCGCGTGGGCGTCGAATGTAAAATATGGCACTGCAAATTCAGAATTGGATTTATATGCAGGCTATGGTTTCGAAGCCGGCGAATTTGCATTTGATGTCGGTTTTTTAAATTACGGCTACCCAGCAGGCGATGATCTTGATTTTTCAGAAGTGTACGCGAGCGTGAATTGGGAATTTTTAACTGTTGGCTATAACGTATTAGCTGACTCTGATGCCGGCGGTGACTTTGGTGACGATGATTACATATTCGTCGACATGGCATTTGAAATAAGTGAAGGTTTAGAGTTGGGCTTTCATTATGGTTCTTCAAGCTTTGATGCCGGTGGAGATTATAGTGATTATGGCATGAGATTAAGTAAAAATGGATTTACTTTTGCAATATCAGATACCGATAACAGCGGTGATGATATGAAAGTTGCAATAAGTTATTCAATTGATTTCGATCTCTAAACACTAATTCATATGGCGACAGCTATGCCGCCATATTATCACTTCACCCCTAAGCTTCACTCCTGTATTATTGCGCTTTCAATTCTTGGTATGAGATTGCGTAATGAAAGATTTTTTAATTGCTCCATCGATTTTATCTGCTGACTTTGCCCGCCTAGGCGAAGATGTGGATCGTGTTTTAACAAGCGGCGCCGATGTTGTTCACTTTGATGTGATGGATAATCATTACGTGCCCGCATTATCATTTGGCCCGGGAATTTGCCAGGCATTACGTGATTACGGGATAAAGGCGCCTATAGATGTACATTTAATGGTATCGCCGGTCGATTCCTTGGTGCCACAGTTCGCTAAGGCGGGGGCTTCAATTATTACTTTTCATCCAGAAGCCACGCAGCATCTTGATAGAACATTGCAGCTTATTAAAGATAACGGTTGCCAGGCGGGTGTTGTGTTAAACCCTGCGACGCCCTTAACTTGTTTAGAATATATTATGGATAAACTTGATGTTATTTTGCTAATGTCAGTTAACCCAGGATTCGGTGGTCAAAGTTTCATTCCATCAACGTTAGATAAATTGCGCCAAGTTCGCCAATTAATTGATGACAGCGGTTATGATATTCGCCTAGAAGTTGATGGTGGTGTCAAAGTAGATAATATTGGTGAGATTGCTGCCGCCGGTGCTGACATGTTTGTCGCTGGTTCGGCTATATTTAATCAGCCTGATTATAAGACTGTCATTGATGAAATGCGCCTTGAATTAAAAAATTGTAACAACAGTAAATAACATAAAGAGAAATAATCATGTCAAAACCTGTGGTATTAAGTGGGATTCAACCGTCTGGCGGTTTAACGATCGGTAATTACATTGGTGCTATTAACCAATGGCTACCGATGCAAGAAAACAATGATTGTTTCTTTATGTTAGCTGATTTACACACCATTACTGTTCGTCAAGATCCGGCAATAATGCGAGAGCGTGTATTGGAATGTCTAGCGATGTATATTGCCTGTGGTTTAGATCCTAAAAAAAGCACTATTTTTACACAATCGCAAGTTCCTGAACATGCTCAACTAGGTTGGATTTTAAATTGTTACGCCCAAATGGGTGAGCTAAACCGAATGACGCAGTTTAAAGATAAGTCTTCTCGTCACGCTCAAAATGTCAATGTTGGATTATTTGGCTATCCAGTACTTCAAGCTGCTGATATCCTGCTCTATCAGGCAGATAGTGTTCCTGTTGGCGAAGACCAAAAGCAGCACCTTGAGCTAACACGTGATATCGCAACACGTTTTAATAACTTATACGGTGAAGTCTTTAAGTTACCAGCGCCGTTTATTCCTAAAGTTGGTGCACGCGTAATGAGTCTGCAAGATCCTCTGAAGAAAATGTCCAAGTCAGACGATAACGTTAACAATTTTATTATGTTGTTAGATGAACCTAAGAAAATTGAGAAGAAATTAAAACGTGCGGTGACTGACTCTGATGAGCAGGCTCGGATTTACTTTGATAATGATGAAAAGCCAGGTGTATCCAATTTACTAACATTAATGTCTTGTATGACAGGTCGCGCTATTGATGATCTTGTACCAGAATATGAAGACAAAATGTATGGTCACTTGAAAAAAGATACGGCAGACGCTGTATTATCGGTGATAGAACCACTTCAACAACGCTATTTCGAGCTGCGTAAAGATGAAGGCGCATTATTAAATATTATGAAAGATGCTGCTGAACGAGCTTCTGAAAAAGCGGCCGTTACTCTAGATAAAGCGAAAGATGCGTTAGGGTTGATTTCAGTTTAATTACCTTTATTGTGTTTTATAGGTAATAAAAAAGCTGCTCAAAGCAGCTTTTTTTATGTTCAGTACAAATAGTCTCCAGTAACGCTAAGGGTAACAAGGAGCTGATATTCGTTATTTTCACTACACCATTAGTTGGTAAGCTAATGTATGTTGCTTCGCCCAATTAAGCAGTTCAACACGATTACGACACTCGGTTTTTCTAAAAATTGAATACAAATGAGTTTTTACTGTGTGCGGGCTGATATTGAGTGAATCAGCAACTTCTTGATTTTTAGCACCCTGACAAACCAATTTAATGATTGTCTTTTCACGCTTAGTTAGGCCTTCGGCGAGAGGTTGCGTCGGTGTCATTGGTGCTTGCATGCTTGTTGGCATATTTTCAAATAAACTTGCTAACGTTTGGCTTAATACTTTACGAGAGAACCACCATTCGCCATTCATTAAACAGCGTAATCCTTTCAATAATTGGTCTGTTTCGATATCTGTGTAAAAAGCAGCTTTAATACCCATTTGAACACAAATATATTCATTGACTGAATCTTTCGGCACATTAATGAGTGCAAGTTGATGCTTACGACTAACATCATTAATTTGCTTTGGAATACCGTGTTGGTCGATATCTAAAGTTCTAGAATCTAATAACACTATTCCATCAGGAAGTTGATTAACTTGGTCAACTTGGGTGGAAACGATTTTTAAATCTAATGTTTGCAAAATCAAAGTTAATTTTGATAATGCACTATCAGAAACGGTTGAAACTATATATATCGGAGTATTTTTCATCATTACCTTACGTAAATTCAATTTTCCTATAGTGCAATTTTAGGAAAGAGTTACTAATACAAAATTATTATACAAATATAATTTAGCAGGGAATCGGGAAAAGTAAAATTTTAATAGAAAATTCTTTGAGGAGAATTTTAAAGTAGTCGCTCCCATCCCTTTAATTGACTACTTTTCGATGACGCTGCTTTCGGTTTTTATTCCATCGACAAGCCAAAGACATTTGGAAACATAATGAGCATTGCAAGTACTGCCACTTGAATCATAATAAATGGGATAACCCCTTTATAAATATCCGTGGTTGCCACGCCTTTAGGGGCGACACCTTTGAGATAGAACAAACTAAACCCAAAGGGGGGGGTCAAAAATGACGACTGCAAATTCATTGCAATGAGTATAGCAAACCAAATCATATTTATCCCTAAAGATTCGGCTATTGGTGTCAAAATAGGCACAATAATGAAAGCGATTTCAACAAAGTCAATAAAAAAGCCAAGAATAAGGATCGCAATCATTGCTAATGCGATGAATGTCCACTTTTCACCTGGTAATTGCAACATGAATTCTTCAACCAAATAATCACCACCAGTGTAAGTAAATACCATTGAAAAGGCGGTTGCACCTATAAGCACGGCAAAAACCATCGCGCTAACTTTTGATGTGTCCTTGGCACTGTCTAGCAGCATTTTAAAGCTAAAGTTATTACTAAAAATTGCAAGAATAATCGCGCCGATCCCACCAAAGGCAGAGGATTCAGTTGGTGTAGCAATGCCTGAAAATATTGAACCTAGTACGGCGACAATTAACAATAACGGGGGAATGATATAAATGATTGCCTGAATTAGTGCTTTGCGTTTTTTTTCAGGTGCAACTTGAATCGCTGGTGCTCTTTCTGGATGGCGCCATGCAATGTAGGTTACATAGAGAATATATCCCAAGATGAGAGCAATGCCTGGCCATAGCGCTGCTTGAAATAGATCACCAACCGGTAGTCCCATGACATCGCCGAGAATAATTAGAATTATCGACGGCGGAATGATTTGCCCTAAAGTGCCAGACGCACAAATGACGCCTGTTGCGAGTCGCTTATCATAATTATATTTCATCATTACTGGTAATGAAATAACACCCATTGCAACGACAGATGCGCCTACAACGCCAGTTGAAGCTGCTAAAAATGCACCAACAATGACGGTTGATATGGCTAGGCCACCGCGTATTTCACCAAATAGAATGGCCATTGATTCGAGTAATCGTTCGGCTAGCTGGGATTTTTGCAGGACAACCCCCATAAAAATGAACATAGGAACGGCCATGAGAATGGTGTTTTCCATGATGCTCATGATTCGATATGGCATGAAGGCAAAGAGATCTGGTCCTAAGGCGAACCAACCAAATAATAGGGATACACCAGCGAAAGTAAAAGCAATGGGATAGCCTAAAAAGAGCAAACATAAGGCCGTTATAAATAAGACAATACCTATCATAGCGTCTCTCCTTGAGTGTTTGCGTCTTCACCACCAGTTAAAATATGTAATTGTTCTAAAATGACGTAAATTGCACATAACACGGTGAAGCAAAATGATGCTGGAATTGCTCCTTTGATTATCCAGCGGTGAGTTAAACCGCCAGGATCGCCACTACGTTCATTTGAAATAAATGCCTCATTCGCAAAATCATACCCGTAGTAAATGATTAATAAACTAATTGGAATGAGTAACGTGATAGTGCCAAAAAGATTGATGAAAGCTTGTGCCTTTTGTCCGAGCTTTTCGTAGATAACATCGACACGGACATGAGCGTTTTCTTTAAGGCTATAACCCATGCCAAATAGAAACATGCAAGCAAACAAATGCCATTCGAGCTCTTGTAGTCCAATATCAACGTCGTCAAAGAAATAACGACTAACAACGTTATAGAAAATGGTGCCTAATAGCACTATGACTGAACAGGCGACTAATACGCCAACGATGTCGATGACTTTACCAAGTAAGTCTTTTAAAAATTTAATCATAACCACGCAAAATACAACTGGATTTAGTTTAAGAATAGGTGAGATTTAATAAGCCCTATCCTATGATAGGGCTTATTCTTCTACTTAGCGCTATTGAGATAGGCTTGGTCGGAAATATTTGTCCACGGACGAACTTGCTCTAAATAGGTTCGTTGAGATTCAATAATTTCTTTGGTCAGTGTGTCTTTAGAAGCAAAGTCAGCAAGCAGTTGCTGGTTCGCAGCGCGTAGTGCTGTCATCACGTCATTTGGGAACGTTTTAATTTTCACATTTGGGTAATCCTTGCTGATGCTAGCAAGATTCTTTCCTGACTCATGCGTTGATTGAGTATACATATCATAAGCGGCAACCCGCATGGCTGTTTTTAAAATGGCTTGTAAGTCTTTTGGTAATTTCTCGTAAGCACGCTTGTTAACCATGAATTGCAATTCAGCACCAGGCTCATGCCAGCCAGTGTAGTAGTAAGGCGCAACCTTGTGAAAACCCATACGCAAGTCTAATGACGGACCAACCCACTCCAGTGCATCGATAGTGTTACGCTCTAGCGCCGTAAATAGCTCACCAGCAGGAATATTAGTTGGTTTAGCGCCTACTTGCGCCAATACTTCACCAGCAAATCCGGGGATACGCATTTTTAGGCCTTTTAAGTCATCAAGACTATTAATTTCTTTTCTAAACCAACCACCCATTTGATTACCTGTATTACCGCCAGGGAATGCAAGAATTCTGTGTTTATCAAATACTTTTTCCATCAGCTCCATGCCGCCACCGTGATAGAACCATGCATACTGCTCTGACGCGACCATGCCAAATGGCATTGTCGTGAAGAACATCGTATTAATATCTTTGCCTTTGTAATAATAGGCAGCTGTGTGACCCATTTGATATTGGCCGGCCTTCACCATATCTAAAACGCCTAAAGGCGCTTTATGTTTATTACGCGAATGTATTTGAATGATAAGACGGCCATCAGACATTTCTTTAACCATTTTAGCCATGTTTTTACTTGTATCGCCAAAGATTGGAAAGTTAGTTGGCCAAGTCTCGGCAAGTTTCCATCGATGTACTTTTTTAGCAGCAAAGGCGTTGCTAGTAACAAGTACACTCATCAAAAGGGTAGTGATAAGTAACTTAGTTTTAATCATTTTATGTCGCTCCGTTACATTTGTTTAACATGAACGTATACAAAAGCAGACCAAAAGGCAATGCATCGTTTGGACTATTGTTGACAATAATGATTTATTTAAGGGGATTGAATGGGGTGATATTCAACGGTAACTTAATTCGCTACCGTTGATATGGGAGATTTTAGTAAGCAGCTTTCGCCTTCTCTGCTTTTTGGTGTTGTTTTTTCATTGCATCTGCAATTTCTGGCGCTACATAATTTTCGTCATGCTTTGCAAGCACTTCAGTCGCGGCGATGACATTGCCTTCAGCTAACACACCATTTGCGACTATACCTTGACCTTCGCGGAACAAATCAGGCAATAGCCCTTCATAAGTGACAGTGACTTCGTGAGTCGCATCAAACACAACAAATGATACTTCCAAGTTCTGACTGTTTTTAACTAACGAACCCTCTTTAACCATGCCACCAATTCGCAGGCGTTGACCAATAACTGGCTTAAGCCCTGTGTCTTCTTTACCGCCAATAATTTCATGGGGTGTGTAAAATAAATTGATATTTTGGCTAAGTGAATAAAGCACCAACCCAACGACGGCTGCAAAACCGACGAAGATGATAGAAATGATAGTGAGGCGCTTTTTACGTCTTGGATTCATTGGTTTTCTTATCCTTTCTCATTTGTTTTAATTTGTCTTCGTGCTGTGCACGTTTAGCTATTTCTTTTAATAATGAATTTTTACGTCGAACACTAACAATGGTTAATGTCGTTAGTAGGGTAAAGGTAATACCGTAGGCCCACCACACGTAAAAGGCATGTCCACCCATCGCGATAAAGTCGCTAAAACTATCAAAGTGCATTACTTATCTCCTACTTTAGCGGCCAGTTCACGTACCCATGGGCGCATTGCATTTCGTGCAAGAACCTCATTTTTGAATCTGACTAAAGTTAGCGCGCCGATCATTAAGGCAAAGGCAAGAATATTGGTTAATAATGGCCATAACATTTCACTGCTCATCGAAGGTGCTGACAGTTTGGAAATTGTTGCGGTTTGGTGTAGCGTATTCCACCATTCAACGGAGTATTTAATGATAGGAATGTTTACCACACCTACTAAGGTTAAGATCCCTGCTGCGCGGCTTGCTAATGCTTTATCTTCAAACGCATTATGTAACGCAATAACGCCTAAATATAAAAATACAAGAATAAGATAAGAGGTTAGTCGTGCGTCCCATACCCATGAAGTTCCCCACGATGGCGCGCCCCATATTGCACCTGTAATTAACGCGATAGCTGTTAACGTTGCGCCAATAGGTGCCATTGCTGCTGCGGCGGCATCAGCGAGCTTTAACTGCCAGACCATGGAAATTAACACAGCGGTTGCCATTGCCATATAAACACTCATTGAGAGTGTTGCTGCAGGAACATGGATGTAAATAATCCGATAATACTCTTTTTGGTATAACTCTGCTGGTGCAAACGCTAATCCCCAAACGGCTCCAACGACTAATAATACGATACTAGAGATCGCAAACCACGGCTGTAGCGTTGACGCTAGCTGGTAGCTGCGTTCTGCTTTTGCGTATGGATGTAACCACTTCCACATAATCTATTTACTCACCTAAAATTTTAAATTAATTGGTACTGACGCGTAGTGCTGCACTTACTGCAAATGGACTTAAGGTCAATGCAAGCACTAACAACGCTGAAATAATTGCTATATGTCCACTATAAGGCATATTAAGCGCCGCAGCTTCTATGGCTGCCGTCGCAAAGATCAGGATCGGTATATATAGTGGCAAAATTAATAAACTTAATAAAACACCGCCTTTTTTCAGGCCAACGGTCAATGCAACACCAATCGCTCCTATCAGACTCAATACCGGCGTTCCTAGTGCTAATGTTATCATAAGAGCAGGGTAAGCTAGCGGCTCCATATGCAGCATTAATGCAAGTAATGGTGCTATTAATATAATTGGAAGCCCTGTTAGTAGCCAGTGAGCGCTAATTTTAGCTAACACCATAATAAACAAGGGCTGAGGGCTCAGTAGCATTTGCTCAAGGGAGCCATCACTGTGGTCATTTTTAAATAATCTTTCCAGTGACAAGAGCGCTGATAACAGCGCCGCTACCCAAATAATTCCTGGGGCAATTCGCGTTAATAGATTTGTCTCTGGCCCAATACCCAGCGGGAATAGGGTAATAACTATCACTAAGAAAATCAGCGGATTTAAAATATCCCCTTTGTTATGTACAGCCACTTTTAAATCGCGGTGCATCACTTGCCAAAATAATTGACGATAACTTAGTGGTTGAGGCGTGGACATTAAATTTGGTCCTCTAAGTTGATGCGCTGCACTGAGTGATTAGCTATTTGTAATTCTTGATGGCTGGTAAATATTATTGCGCCACCGCGTGCTACATGGTCTAAAAACAACTGCTCTAGCTGCGCGACGCCGGATTTATCAATGGCGGTGAAAGGTTCGTCGAGGATCCAAATCTTACTGGTACTTTGCCATAATCTGGCCAGTGCAATTCGACGATTTTGACCTGCCGAAAGATGCGATGCGTAACTGTCTTCAAACCCAGTTAAACTGACGCGTTCAATCGCATTGTCGATATTATCAATCCTGTCTTGTTGCAGCGCTAAACTAAAGGATAGGTTCTCAACTGTAGTAAGTTCACCTTTAACACCAGCTAAGTGGCCAATAAAGGTTAAATTCTGATAGTAATTTTCGCGACATTTTGTAATAGCTTGCTCTCGGTAGCGCACTTCACCTTCATACGGAAGAGATAATCCGGCGAGTAGGCGTAGCAGGCTAGTTTTTCCTGCACCGTTAGCACCTTCTATTTGGATTAAATCGCCAGCATTTACCGTAAATGAAAGTTCGTCAAATAAAACACGATCTTCACGAATACAAGTTAATTGGTAAGCGCGCAACAAGCTGTTCATGATTATTCTGCTACTTTATCAATGACAAGTTGGTAAGGCTGCTCGGCGTCAATATCTGCTTTTTCAATCATGCCGTGTAAGTCACCTGATTTAATTCCAGGACTGCCACTTTTTGAAACAACAGCAAATAACCGCACTTGTTTGTGTTGGCTAATTTTTGCGGCCGGCGTCATCGCACGAGAATCATCTAAGCGAATGGAAAGTGGTAAATCGCCTGCGGTAAGCTTGATTGCCGCTAGCGGCATACGAGGGCCTTCAAGAGCAATTGCATAAATAAAGATAGTTTGGTCTGATGTAAAAGAACCATCTAGTTTTTCACTAATAGCAACGTCAACATCAACGCCGCTTGTTGACACAACTGGTGTTTCAATATCAGGCATCGGTTGACCTGTCATTGCTAATCGTTGTTTCGCATTTGCGATAGCGTTAGTCAAAGTAACAATATCAGTTCCAGGGCGGTCGTTATTAACAACGCGTTGCCACACAATAATTGCTTGTCCGTAATCTCCGTTAACAAAATTGTCCATTCCTAACAAAACTAAGGTCGAAACATCGTCGGGATCAAGTGCCAAGGCCTGATCGATGAGTTGTTTTATCTCATCATTCATTTGCTGATTGTTTTTATAATACAGCGCCTGAGCTTGAGGCCCGATAAACTCAGCATGCTCACCAACCATAGTAATTAGTTTTTTAAATGACGCGATAGCATTGTCAAATTGCTGCGCTGAGATATAAAAATGCGCCAAGTTAAATAACATCTCACTGTTATTAGGATTTTGAGCAACTTTTTCTTCAAGTAGCGACAGTGCTTGTTGATATTTCTCTTGCTGTGATTTTGCTTGAGCGTTCTGAGCCATCGCTTGTTCAAGGTGTTGAGATTCACCAATATTTAGATACATATAAATTGATGCTGATGCTAGCAAACCGCTCAAGATGATAGGGAAAAGTATCGAGTGAGATTTTACTTCTAGTTGCTCGCTACTATCTGTTGCTTCTTGTAATAGCTTACGGCCTAGCTCTGTTTTTAGCTCGTCGTATTCTTGTTGAACAATACGATTTTCAGCAAGTTGAGTATCAATTTTTTCTAAGGAAGTGAGATAGCTTTCTTTGTTGGCTTCATTTCGCGCATTATTCGATTGCGCTTTGATTTGGCTATTTCGAGCATAAGGCCACCATAAAATAAGAAGTGCTATTAGCACCATAAAACCTATTGCTGCCCAAAGTTCAGTTGTCATGATTTGACTCGTCGCCAATGCTTATGAAAAATTGGTGCTGATTGTACGTTAAAATATGCCTTGTGGTATAGCTATCACCGTAAAATTTATGCAGGATCAAGTTACTAAAAGTTATTTATAAAAATCATGAAACTTTTGCGGATTATCAGTGTCCATCGAGCTTCGGTTGTTTTAATTGTACGGACCTAAATAAGGATTTTTTGATCTTTATTAGTTAATCGAGGTTGCGATCAGTTATTATAAGTACCCGATGCATTATGCTGCTAAATAGCAGTTTTATCTTTAATACTGAGGAAGTGAAATGATCCCTGAGTTAGGAAATTTCTCATTTATCGTCGGACTAATGTTCGCAATTGCTCTTGGCGTTATCCCACTAGTTGGTGTGGCGCAAAATAATTTAAGCCTAATTCGTTACGCTAGACCTCTCACCTTCGGCATGTTCTTCTTTGCCGCACTAAGTTATGGCTTGTTAACTTATAGCTTTATCACTGACGATTTCTCAGTGGCGTACATCGCGCACCAATCCAATACTGAATTGCCAATTCAATATAAAATTGCGGCTGTGTTTGGTGGACATGAAGGTTCATTGCTATTTTGGGTATTGACTTTATGTGCTTGGACATTGGCGCTCGCTGCGACTAGTCGTCAATTAGAAGAAGTGTTTGTTGCTCGAGTGCTGTCAATTCTGGGTATGGTAGCAGCTGGTTTCTTTTTATTTACTCTGCTTACTTCTAATCCGTTTGAGCGAATATTATTTGATATTCCAACACAAGGACGAGACCTAAATCCGTTGTTACAGGATATTGGACTTATTCTTCATCCACCTATGCTTTATCTCGGCTACGTTGGCTTTTCTGTCGCCTTTGCATTTGCAGTCGCGGCGCTGATGAGTGGTAAAATGGATGCAGCATGGGCTCGCTGGACAAGGCCTTGGACACTAGCTGCTTGGGCATTTCTAACAGTAGGTATCATGCTCGGTAGTTGGTGGGCATATTATGAACTAGGCTGGGGTGGCTGGTGGTTCTGGGACCCCGTCGAAAATGCCTCATTTATGCCGTGGCTGGTTGGAACAGCGCTTATTCATTCGTTATCGGTTACCGAACAGCGCGGTCAATTTAGAAACTGGACGGTATTACTAGCGATTTCTGCATTTTCTTTAAGCTTATTAGGAACCTTCTTAGTACGTTCTGGTGTGCTTAATTCAGTACATTCATTCGCTGCCGATCCTTCGCGCGGTATGTTTATATTGTTGCTGCTTGCTATTGCGGTAATAGGCTCTCTGACCTTGTTTGCATTTAAAGCAAGTTCATTGCGTGAGCCGTCTAATTTTGAATTACTTTCTAAAGAAACATTAATTCTCTTAGGCAATATAGCATTGGTTGTAGCGACGGCAACTGTTTTACTTGGCACGTTATACCCACTATTAATTGACGCGTTAGGGTATGGAAAAATATCGGTAGGCCCTCCATTTTTTAATGCCGTGTTCAATCCCATTATTGCAGTAATGGTGGTGATTATGGCAGCGGCGCCTATTATTCGTTGGAAGAAAAATAAAGCGGGTACGCTAATTAATGAACTTGGCATAATCGCATTGGTTAGCGTGATTTTTGGTCTTGCATTTCCAATCGTCTATGGTGATGAGTTTATCGGTTGGGTTGCAATTGGCATGGGGCTCGCTTGTTGGTTAACCTTAGGTACGTTGAAAAATACTCATACCAGTATAAGAGGACGAGACGGTAAACTCGATATCACCCGTCCGACCCAAAGTTATTGGGGCATGGTAACTGCCCATCTTGGTATTGCTATTGCTATTGTTGGTGTGACCTTGGTTAGCCATTACGAATCGCAACTTGATGTTCGTATGGATAAAGGCGATAAAGTATCACTGAGCGGCTATGAGTTTTCATTACAAAAAGTAGAACCCGTTGAAGGGCCAAACTATAGTTCACAACGTGCAACTATTATTGCCTATGAGAATGGCCAACAAGTAGCAAGCCTTCACCCTGAACGTCGAGTATATCGTGTGCAAACAATGGGAATGACAGAGGCTGGTATTGACAGCACCCTAACTCGAGATTTATTTGTTGCCTTAGGTGATCCACTTGATAACGACGCTTGGGCAGTACGAATTTACGTTAAACCATATATCAATCTATTATGGGTGGCTGGTTTGATAATAATGCTAGGTGGATTCTTATGTATGTTTGATAAACGTTACCGCCGCAAATCAACCGCTAATGCATCCGTTGAATCTCAACCGGCAATTGCTTAGGACACTTATAATGAAAAGAGTATTACTATTTTTACCACTTATCTTATTTATGGTGCTTGGCTTCTTCTTATATAGAGGGCTCTACCTTAATCCTCAGGCTATGCCATCAGCATTAGAGGGCAAACCAGTTCCCGCGTTTAAGTTACTGACGGTTACCGATCAGAGCCGGGTTGTTACAAACGCCGATCTTAAAGGTGAAGTTTATCTCCTTAATGTTTGGGGAACCTGGTGTGCAGGTTGTAAAATTGAACATCCTTATCTTCTCGATCTTGCCAAAAGTGGTTTACCTATTTATGGCATTAACTTTAAAGATGATTTATCTGCTGCACAACAATGGCTAAAAGACTACCAAGATCCTTATCAGTTCACCGTCTATGATGTTGATGGGAAGTTAGCACTGGATCTTGGCGTATACGGTGCTCCAGAAACGTTCGTTGTTGATGCTAATGGTGTTATTAAATTGCGATATGCTGGTATTCTCGATCCTGTTGCTTGGAACACCAAGATAAAACCACTAATAGACTCGTTAAAAAACAAGGCGAATGAAACGTGAAACAATTAATAATCGCCTTAATGACATTTACTATCGTGCTATTTAGCATTGAGAGTAATAGTACATCAGTTGAAACATACACATTTAGTACACCTGAATATGAAGTTCGATTTCATCAATTGAATAAAATACTGCGATGTCCAAAATGTCAAAATCAGAATCTTGCAGATTCAAACTCACTTATTTCACAGGATCTACGCCGTGAAGTTCGTAGGTTACTCGAAGAGGGACGTACCGATGAGCAGATTATGGAATATATGGTTATGCGCTACGGTAGCTTTGTACTCTATAAGCCTAAACTTGACCGCGTTACCTATTTCCTCTGGTATGGACCAATAGGTTTTGGCGTTTTTGGAGTCATTATGGTTGCATACATTGTAATGAGACAAAGAAAGCGTCGTGCTGAATTGCAAGTCGCTAATTCCCAGCAAGAGAATGATATCAATAGCCTCACTGAACAAGAGCAAGCTCAAATAGACAAGCTCTTAAAGTAAAGTGACGTGAATAAATAATGAAAAGGACAGTTTATACTGTCCTTTTTTGTTGTTGAGGTTGATTAATGCACTAACTTACACTGTTTTGTGACCGATTCGAAGTTTTAATGACCAAACGAAATAAAAGTTCAAAAAAGCCCTTGCCAAGTTCGATGGGATCTCTATAATGCGCATCCACTGACACGG
>CAJXRU010000066.1 GCA_913060565.1 uncultured Gammaproteobacteria bacterium
TGGGCTCGGAGATGTGTATAAGAGACAGCTGACGCTATATCCGCAATGGTATCAAAACTTGGTGCCGCCTTTAGAATTTAGCTCGCATATTTATGCTAGTGATGCCAATGAACGTTGGGTGCGTGTCAACGAGCAAGTGGTAAAAGAAGGTGAGCTCATTGATTCGAATATGCGTTTAGTGCGAGTTGAACCGCAAGAAGTGGTTATTGAAATGCAGCAGCGCCAATTCACATTACCAGCACTTAGTAGCTGGTAAATCATTAAATTTTTAAACTACACTGTATCGACGAGCGCTTAAACGGTAAGCGCTTATTGCAAAGAAGGACAATTAAATATGGACGTTATTGATACGCCAGACTTACCCCCTGAAAACAATGAACAGCAATCACTAGAGCCATCAACACCAGCCGCTCCTCCGTATCGAAAAGTGCCTGTCGTATTTAGCGGCGACGGAAAAGAATTTTTTGGCATTTGGATCGTTAATGTTTTATTGACCATAGTGACGCTTGGTATTTATTCGGCGTGGGCTAAAGTACGAACTCAGCAATATTTTTACGGCAACTTAAAAATTGAAGGGCACCCGTTTAGCTATCTTGCTCAACCCCTACAAATTTTGAAGGGCCGTGTTTTAGCGGTAATTTTGTTTGCTGCTTATTCCCTGACATCTCATTTTTATCCTCTATGGGGATTAGCCGTAATTGGTGTACTGTTATTTTTATTTCCTTGGATTTTAAATCAAAGTCTGCGTTTTAACCTACGCATGAGTAGTCATCGAAATGTTAGGTTCTCATTTAAAGGAACCTATGGTGAGGCATTTGTTTACTTTATTTTATTGCCTGTTGCCTCAGTATTTACCCTTTATTTAATGTTGCCATTTGCCTTTAAAAAGATGGATGAATACGTATATAACAATATTAGCTATGGTGACAAACCACTTAAGTCAGAGCTTCGAGGCGGCGAATATTATGAAACATCACTTTGGGTATTTTTAGTTGGTATCGGATTTATGTTTGGCATGTTTGCAATCGCGTTGATTTTTGGAGCTACCAGTGCCATTGGCGACGTTGGGAGTAGTGAAGGAATGGCTTCGTTAATGATGATAGCGATGGGTGTTTTTTACGTATTGCTTATTAGTGTTTCTACGGCAATTTATCGCGGACGCATTCGTAACCACATTTTGAATAACAGTGAGTTTGATGGTTTAGTTCAGACGCGTTCAGACGTTAAAATTTGGCCATATACCAAGTTGATTCTTACGAATGTTGTTTTAATGATAGTAACTGTTGGTTTTGCTTATCCGTGGATTAAAGTTCGTACGACGCGATTCCTCGCTCAAGCGACTATGGTGCTTATTGATAATGAAGCGGATGGAGCTGTTGATAAAATGCAAGAATCGCAATCGGCCTTTGGTGAAGAGGCTGCAGACGTATTTGATATGGACATCGCGCTAACCTAATGCAATCACTTACTGGAAATTACTACTTCCCTCAAAGTAGCGAGTCAAAACAGGCAACGGTATCTGTCGTTTCAGATACCGTGAGCGTACATTATGATGGCGAGTGCGCTTTTGTTATTGCTAAAGAAGCAATGAAACTGAGCTCGTCTATCCCTGGGGTCGCGACAGAAATTGATTTTGAAGATGGCGGACGTTTCATTGCAAGTGATGCCAAGCAGCGTCTTACAATTTCAAGTGCTCGTTTAGAAGGCTTTGAAAAAAACAAGCCACTGATCTTTGCTTCTGTCTTTTTAGTGCCATTTTGTCTATGGTTTATTTTAGCGGTCGGTATGCCTTACATCGCCAACAAATCGGTCGCGCTAGTTCCACAATCTGTTTCTAATCAGATGGGAGAACAATCATTTGATGTCATCCATGAGCTGTTTTTATCGCCTAGTGAGCTGCCTCAGGTAACTCAGGATAAAGTGATCGCACAGTGGGACGATGCTGTTGCCACATTAGCTTTGTCTGACAATAAATATAATTTGTTTGTCTATAAGAGTGATTACCTTGGCCCCAATGCATTTGCATTGCCCAACGGCACGGTCGTCATCACTGATGCACTGATTGAGAAATTAGAAGATAAACCTGATGCAATCTTAGCAGTTTTACTTCATGAAATTGGTCATGTTGAGCGTCAGCATAGTTTACGCCTTGTGGCTCAGTCGGTAAGTAACACCTTAGCAATTGCGGTTATTTTTGGTGATGTTGAATCGTTAGGGGAAGTCATACTAGGTACGGGCTCAGTACTAGTCATGAATGCTTTTTCCCGTGAAATGGAAAGTGAAGCAGATGATTACGCACTTGAAAAACTCGTTATGTTAGGTAAATCGCCCACCGCTTTTAGTGATGCAATGAAAGTATTTTTATCATTAAAGTCACAACATGAAGAATCGGATTTATTACAATATTTATCGACGCACCCTGAGGTTAAAGACCGTATTAAAAAAGCACAGGAATATGGTTTGTTTGTCGATGAGCAATAGCATTTAGTTACAAAGGATTTCGTAAAAATAAATAGCTGTGGGAACTTCTTTGATAAAGTCATTACTAACCAAGACCTTTAAAGGAATCTAGGAAGTGTCATGATTAAAGTTAAAAAATTTATTAAAGAAAACCGCGGCTTTATTATTTTTATTTTGTTAATGAGTATGTTTCGCAGCGCGGTAGCTGATTATAACAGCGTACCCACTGGCTCTATGTTGCCAACTATTATCCCAGGTGACCAAATTGGTATCGACAAGATGGCTTATGACATCAACGTGCCATTTATTCATCGTTCAATCGTTCGCTTAGCCGAGCCAAAGCGCGGCGAAATCGTTGTTTTTGAATCAGCAGCGGCCGACATGCGTATGGTTAAACGTGTTATAGGTGAACCTGGTGATGTAATTGCTATGGTCGATAATCAGCTTGTTATCAATGGCGATATTGTCGGTTACGAATTTCAACAAGAAACGATTTACGAGCATTTGCCAAGTAAACCGCATGATATTCAGGTGGTAGGAGACAGTGATATCACATCATTTGGCCCTGTTACTGTACCGCAAGGTCATTACTTAGTACTGGGTGATAATCGAAATAACAGTGCAGACTCAAGAGTTTATGGCTTTATACCACGTGATGAAATTATTGGCCGCGCAACGCGTGTCGTTTTATCGTTTAATTATGATAATTATTATAAACCTCGTAGCGAACGTCTGTGGAAGCCACTCATTTAATTAGCTTATTTGATCCAGTTGGGCAGAGTTATGTAAATCTTTGTATAAGTACTTGCCACTAATATCAAGATAGCTATAATGCATCCCTTAATGATAATTATTACTATTTAGAAGGTTGTTATGAAATCGATGATCGCAATGGCTGTTGGCGTGATGTCAGTAGCTGGTTCATTCGCGGCACACGCTGCAGACGAAGTTAATATTTACTCTTACCGTCAATCATTCTTAATTGATCCTGTAGTAGAAAAATTTGAAAAAGACACTGGCATCAATGTAAACGTTGTTTTCGCCAAGAAAGGGTTAGCAGAACGTTTAAAGCGTGAAGGTAAGTTAACTAAAGCAGATTTGGTGTTGACCACTGACATCAGCCGTCTAATGGAATTAAAAGATAAAGGTTTAGTGGCTGCTGTTGATAGCAGCGTTATCGAAAGTAATGTCCCAGCTAATTTACGTGACCCTGAAGATCAATGGTTTGCATTAACAACTCGTGTTCGTAATGTCTATGCGTCGAAAGAACGTTTTGGCAATAAAGCGATTAGCTATGAAGATTTAGCAAACCCTGAGTTTAAAGGAAAAATTTGTACGCGAAGTGGTAAGCACCCATACACTGTGGCACTCGTATCATCGATGATTGCTCATCATGGTGAAGTAGAAGCTAAAGAGTGGTTAACTAAAGTTAAAGAAAACTTGGCTCGTAAACCTCAAGGTAATGATCGTGGCCAAATTAAAGCGATTGCTGCTGGTCAATGTGATGTGTCGTTAGGTAACAGCTACTACTTCGGTAAAATGGTGTCAGATCCAAAGCAAAAGCCGACCGCTGACAATGTTCACATTTTGTTCCCAAATCAAGATGGACGCGGCGCTCATGTTAATGTGAGTGGTATGGCATTGACAAAATATGCATCAAACAAAGATGCAGCTATTAAGTTAATGGAATACTTAACTGGCGATTTAGCGCAAGGTATTTACGCGCAAGTTAATATGGAATATCCAGTAAAAGTTGGCGTTAAGAAATCAGAACTAGTTGCTTCATGGGGTGACTTTAAAGCCGACAATTTGGCGATGAGTGATATTGCTAAATACCGTCCTACTGCACTTAAATTATTAGACCAAGTTAAATTCGATTTATAAGCGTTAGCGGCTGCTCTTAGATTGTTATAAGATAGGCGCAGCCAAATTCAAAGCGATGATTATCCTTTGATAAATTGAATGTTATAAGAGACTTATTTTGATAGTGCTCAATAAGAAATGGCCAGCGTTTAGCTGGCTTTTATCGTTTTTACTCTTCCTTCCTCTGCTAGCCATTATTTGGCAATCTTTCGGCGATGATAACAACGTCTTTGCTGAGTTATGGCAAAGTGTATTACCTGATTACATGCTCAATACGCTATTAGTCGTGGTGAGTGTTGGGGCACTCTCAATGTTTATTGGCGTGCCTATCGCGTGGTTGGTAGCGATGTGCCAATTCCCAATGCGTAAATTATTTGTATGGGGAATGCTACTGCCGCTGGCAATGCCATCTTATGTTGTCGCCTTTGTTTATACCGATTTACTCGAATATGCAGGCCCTATTCAATCGGGATTACGTGAATTATTTGGCTGGAAAACAGCGCAGGATTATAGTTTCTTTGATGTGCGGACGTGGTTCGGCGCATCTGTGATGTTGGCGTTAGTGCTTTATCCCTATGTTTATTTGTTAGCGCGTACAGCATTTCTAGAACAATCTCAGTCATTAACTCAGTCAGCACGTTTGTTGGGGGCGAATGCATGGCAAAGCTTTTGGCGTGTATCGTTGCCGTTAGCACGCCCAGCGATTGCTGTTGCGGTCGCGTTGGTGGCGATGGAGTCATTAGCTGATTTTGCCGTGGTTAACTATTTTGCAGTACCGACGTTAACGACTGCCGTTTATGACACCTGGTTAGGTTATGGAAGTCTTGCCGCTGCTGCGCGTTTATCAGCATTAATGCTAGCAGTGCTCTTTGTGTTGATTGCATTAGAGCGAGTAGGGCGCGCAAAGCAGCGTCATTATCAACGGGCAGATTCTCGAGAGCCTGTTATTCGTCATCAATTGACGGGCGCAAAAAAGTGGTTGGCAAGTACCCTTTGTTTAGTGGTATTTATGGCTGGATTTGGCGTGCCTTTTATATCATTGATTAATATGGCCATTGATTACTTTGATGTGTCGTGGAATCAAGAGTTTTTAGATTACAGTATCAATAGTCTGTTGTTAGCAATTACTGTGTCATTAGTGTGTTTGTTTATCGCTATTGTTCTTGGGTATTTCAAGCGCTTATCTAGCAGTAAATACGCTGATATCGCCCCTAAACTGGCAAGCACAGGGTATGCGTTGCCTGGCACTGTACTGGCTATTGGGGTCATTATCCCATTAACGTTATTTGACCATAGCATCAATGAGTTTTTAGACTCACTTGGTATGGCAGGACCGGGTTTATTGTTGTCAGGAACGGTGTTTGCAATTGCTGCTGGTTATACGGTTCGTTTTTGTGCCATTGCAATTGGCTCTGTTGAGTCGAGTTTTAATAAAATTTCACCATCGATTGATATGGTGACGCTAACCTTAGGTCGTTCGCCACTTGGCATGTTGTTTAAAGTGCATTTACCCTTGATTAAAAAAGGTTGTTTTGCGGCGTTGTTATTAGTGTTTATTGAGTCAATGAAAGAGTTACCAGCTGCTTTATTGTTACGACCATTTAATTACGAAACCTTGGCAACCTATGTCTATCAATTTGTCTCAGATGAACAATTAGAACACGGCGCTTTAGCGGCCATTGTTATTGTCTTGGTTGGACTTATTCCCCTTATTTTCTTAAATCGTTCGTTGGAGCAACAGCAGTAATATGACACAGCTAACTATTAGTAATTTATCGAGTCAGTATGATGATAAAGCCGTTATTACTGGGTTATCTTTAACACTTGAACAAGACGATATCGTTGCGCTATTGGGACCTAGTGGTTGTGGAAAGACAACACTGTTGCGAGCTATTGCGGGTTTACAGCCTATTACGGCTGGCGAAATAAAGTTAGGTGAGGTGGTAATGACCACGCCGTCTCAATCTTTGGCGAGTGAAAAACGTAATATCGGCATGATATTTCAGGACTATGCGTTATTTCCACACCTAAATGTGACAGACAATGTGGCGTTTGGCTTGCAAAAACTAACGAAATCGCAACGGTTTGATGTTGTCGAAGAAATGTTACGTTTGGTTAAGTTACAAGGGTATGGTGATCGCTTCCCTCATGAATTGTCTGGCGGTCAGCAGCAACGTGTGGCTATTGCGCGGGCACTAGCTTACAAACCGCAGTTAATGCTGCTTGATGAACCATTTTCTAATATTGATAGCCAATCACGTGGCGAAATTATGCAAGAGATGCGTCAAATTCTTAAGTCGCAAGGCGTTCCAGCGGTATTTGTAACCCATAGTAAAGATGAAGCCTTTGCATTTGCTGATAAAATTGCCATTTTTAGTGAGGGAAAAATTGAGCAAATTGATCAAGGTAGTGTACTCTATGCAAAACCAAGTTCTCCCTATGTTGCTAATTTTATGGGAAAAACTAACTACCTGACGATTGATAGTGTGTCTGATAAAGGCTTGGAAACGGTGCTTGGGACTATTCCGATGGGGGCTGACCAATTAATCGAGACGCACAATGTAGTCATGCTACGTCCTGAACAACTTGTGATTGATGAGCAGTCTTCATGCAAGTTTTCAGTTGTGCAATCGGTATTTGCCGGTAGTCATTGGATTTATAAAGTTAAAGCTATCGCTCATCCAGGCGTGATTGTTGAAGTTCATTCTCACGCTATGCTTGAATCAGAACAAGTGATAGGTTTAACAGTGCTACCTCACAAACCGGTGACGTTTAATATTAACAAGTAATTGGAGTAATGATGGCAAGAGAACAATCAGGAATTTGTGCCGAAGGAAACTTACATAGTCAATATTTGTTATTTAATTGCAGTGAGGGTATGGAGCCCGCGATTCGCAGCCAATTAGCTGAAATCAGTCATTATTTAGAAGAAAAATCTGATGAATACAGCGATGTTGCCTTCTCTGGGTTTATTGGTGTTGGTGCAAATTATTGGGAAAGTTTATATCCCAACGCTAAGCCTAAACTGCTACGTCCCTTTCCGTCATTAAGTCAAGATGATCGTCACGCGCCTGCCTTTCCGCTAGATTTATTCATTCAAATCCGTTGTGATCGCAGTGATATTAATCACTTGGTAAGTCACGAAATCTGTCTGATGTTAGAAGATCTTGCCAGTTTGGTTGAAGAGGTTCGTGGCTTTAGGTATTTGGATAGCCGAGATTTAACAGGGTTTGTCGACGGTACTGAGAACCCTAAAGGATTGCACCGTCAAGAAGTTGCGTTGGTGTCTAGTGAAGATAATGAGTTTCGTGGCGGAAGTTATATTCACATTCAGCGATATGTCCATGATTTGACTCAGTGGGATAAGTTAAAAGTTAAATCCCAAGAAGATATTATTGGGCGTACTAAGCAAGATAATCATGAGTATTCATCGTTTAATAAACCTAAAACGTCGCATATTAGGCGCACAGGATTAAAAGACGATGCAGGAAATTCGGTTGAGATTTTAAGGCAGTCGATGCCTTATGGCGATATGAAAGAACAAGGGTTGTTCTTCATTTCTTGTTGTAAAACGCCACTCAACTTTGAGCTCATGCTCCGTAGTATGATTGTGGGTGATAATAAAGGTCACTATGACCACTTACTTAAATATACGCAGGCAGTGACTGGCGCGGCATTTTTTGCTCCAGCAATGAGTTACTTTGCAGCAAATAGTTAACTCTGAGTTGAGTATCAACATAAAAAAAGAGAAGCCAAGGCTTCTCTTTTTTCTTTAATGCGTACAAGCTTTATAAGCTGACGTTAAAAATTTCTTTAATCGTGGCTAAGGTTTTTTGAATTTCGCTAACCTGTGCTGGCGCGATGAAAATAGTATCATCACCAGCTATCGTACCTAGAATTCCTTCGGCTTTGCCTATTGAATCAAGTAAACGAGCAATTAGCTGCGCTGCACCTGGACTGGTACGAATAACAATCATTGAATCGTTGTGGTCAAGATCGATAACGAGATTTTTAAGTGGGCTACTAGTATTTGGTACCCCCATTTCAGCAGGCAAGCAATACACCATTTCTTGTTTGGCATTGCGGGTGCGAACTGCACCAAATTTGCTCAGCATGCGTGATACTTTAGATTGGTTAATATTTTCGAAACCAAGATCTTGCAATGCTTGAACAATATCACCCTGAGATCCAAAACATTCTTCCTTAAGTAAGGCCTTGAATGCTTTGACGAGTTGGTCTTGTTTCTGAGAAGGTCTCATTTTTTTCCATTATTGTTGTTATTCTTAGAAATGATATGCATATTCAATGCATAAAAAAGTAGTTATATTCAATAACTATTTACATTATTGCATAAACTAATGACCATTAACCATAAATTTTTTTCGATGTAAGTATTTATTTCCGATTTTCATTATTTTCGTGTAAATAGCCACCGTCAAAGGCTAGAGATGGCTTTGGCTTGTGAAAAAACTAGGTTATACTTCGTGCGAATTTTAAGGTTGCGCTGCTTTAGTCGCATGGTTTTTATCATTCACTTTATCTAAAGTATGACGCTAAATTTTAATCACTGATGGATAATTGTTATCGGTGATTTAAGTAAGAATTGAAAATAATCTCTAAGGGAGAAAGTTATGAAAGTTGCAGTATTAGGCGCTGCTGGCGGTATCGGCCAAGCACTAGGTTTATTATTAAAAACTCAATTACCTGCGGGCAGCGAGCTATCTTTATACGATATTGCTCCTGTAACTCCAGGTGTTGCTGCTGATCTTAGCCACATCCCAACTGATGTTAAAGTAACTGGTTTTGCTGGTGAAGATTCAACGCCTGCACTTGAAGGTGCTGACGTTGTTCTTATCTCTGCTGGTGTTGCTCGTAAGCCTGGTATGGATCGTTCAGATCTTTTCAACATCAATGCTGGTATCGTTAAAAACTTGATCGGTGCTTGTGCTGATACGTGTCCAAAAGCATTAATCGGTGTTATCACTAACCCAGTAAACACAACTGTTGCTATCGCTGCTGAAGTATTAAAAGCGAAAGGTGTTTATGATCCTGCTCGTTTATTCGGTGTTACAACATTAGATGTTATCCGCGCTAATACTTTCGTTGGTGAAGCGAAAGGTGTTAATCCTGCGGACGTAAACGTTCCAGTTATCGGTGGTCACTCTGGTGTTACTATCTTGCCATTACTATCTCAATCTGGTCACGATTTCTCAGAAGAAGAAATTGCTGCACTAACAACTCGTATCCAAAATGCTGGTACTGAAGTTGTTGAAGCTAAAGCGGGTGGCGGTAGCGCTACATTATCAATGGGTCAAGCAGCTGCACGCTTTGGTCTATCTCTTGTTGCTGCACTTAACGGCGAAGAAAACGTTGTTGAATGTACTTACGTTGAAGGTCCAGGCGAAAAAGCTCGCTTCTTCGCACAGCCAGTATTACTTGGCAAAAACGGTGTAGAGAAAGTATTAAGCTACGGCGAAGTTTCAGCATTTGAAGCTAGCGCTTTAGAAAGCGCTTTAGATACACTTAAAGGCGATATCACTTTAGGTGAAGAGTTCGTTAACGCTTAATCGTTAATTACTCTTTCTTTTAAAAGGCTGCTTCCTTAGGGAAGCGGCCTTTTTTCTTATGGTTCATAAACTTGATTTAAGCTGCCCTGAGCGCTTATCATGAAACCCTCAGTTATTTTTTGGCGCAATCACAGGAAGCTTCCATGAAATTTTCTAAAGCTTTTACCTTAATAGAGCTAATTATGGTGATTTTAATTATCAGCATATTGGCGATTACTATTGTGCCTAAATTTTTTGGTGCATCTGATATTGCTCATTTTGCAGTGCGTGACCAGTTAATTTCTCAACTGCGCCTTTCTCAGCTCAAAGCCATGAACCAACTTAATATTTGTAATCAGGTAAAAATTACTGATGAATATGCGGTAATTGAAAATAACACTGGAGCTACTTGTGGTACCGAAGCGAGTAGTGACTCGCGAGTCATTCTTGAAGATGTGTCTATAAAATTGGCGAGTGGTTCTACGCCTAACCCTTTGTATATTACTTTTGATGCTAATGGCATTAGCGGTTGTGATTGCATTCTCAATATTATCGGCACTGAAACTGTTCAAATAAAAATAGAAAGTCAGGGGTATATTCATGCACTGTAATACCTCACAGAAAGGTTTCACACTTATTGAATTGGTGATTGGCATTGTTGTATTTTCTATTGCAATGACTATGGTGTTTTCAGTGATAATTCCTCGCTCACAAGGAAGTGTAGACCCTATTTATCAGGTACGTGCTGCTAAGCTGGCTAGTGCGTTAATGAGTGAAATCCGTAGTAAAGCCTATGATGAGAATTCTAATCCATCACTTGGAGCGGGGCCTTGCGGTGATAATGGAAGTGCTTGTAGCACAACGCTCGGCGCGGAAGAGCTAGATGGCAGCACACCTGATCGCAACTTATTTGATGATGTTGATGATTATCATGGTTTTACGATTGATGGTTTATTGTTAAGTGACAATAGCGCTAAATATGCCGACCTATATGCCAATTATAACCTCAATGTATCAGTTGTTTACGGTGGTGATTATGACGGTACAGCAGATGGCGCTACCAATGCAAAACTCATTACAATTACAGTAGAAATGCCCAATAAAGAAACCGTTTCCTTTGCGAGTTATCGAGGTAATTACTGATGAGACGTAATCAGTGTGGATTCACGCTTATCGAATTAATTTTAGTGATTCTAGTGCTAGCAATCGTTAGTACAGGTATTGTGACTTTTATTCGTTACGGTGTTCAAACGTATCAAGACGTCGCAGGTCGGGATAAACAAATCAGTGATAGTCGTTTCGTGATTGAGCGGATTACTCGAGAGTTGCGTAATGCATTGCCAAATAGCGTTCGCGTTACTAATAGTGGCGATTGTGTTGAGTTTATACCAATTTTAGCAAGTTCTAGTTATGTTGATATTCCTGTGCTGCCAGATGCAGCTAGTAACACTGCGACTATCGTGGTTAGTAGTGAATCATTTGATCCAGAAGATACTAAATTAGTCGTCTACCCTCTTGATGCTAGTGAAGTGTATGTTGATGGAACTCAGACCGCTGGTAAGGTATTTAATGTCAGTAGTTACTCATTGCCTACTGATAATGTCATTACCGTAACTCTCGATAATACTGTGTTATTTTCAGATGACTCTCCTAATCAGCGTTATTTTATTGTTCGCGATAATGTCGCTTATTGTTGGGATACTAATGGCGATATTAAACGGTATGACAATGTCAGTAATCCACCAAGCGGAACCGGAATATTAATGGCTGAAAATGTAATTAAACAAAATGCGTCGAGTCAGATATTTACCTATCAGAATGATACGTTGATTCGAAATGCTATTGTGCTGATGGATTTCACTTTTCAATACAATGATGAGCGGCTACGGCTAGTCAATGAGGTGAATATTGCTAATGTCCCCTAATCAATTTTCTTTTAAAACGCCTTTAAAACAACGCGGCAGTATGTTGGTTATAGCACTGTTTGTGATTATTGTACTAGCGTTTCTAGCCTATGCGATGATTCGAATTACGAATATTAGTGCTGACGCTAATGTCTATGAAGTTTATGGCGCTAGGGCGCTTAATGCCGCAAATTCTGGTGTTGAAAGAGCGCTGAATGAAATATTTATGCCGACTGGCGGTGTTAGTTCGGTCCAAGCTTGTAGTGCTTTTCCGAAAACATATGATTTAAGTACGGTAGGCGTTGAGTTTTCAGGCTGTAATAATATAACCGTCAATTGCGGTAGCTTCTTGGTTACTCAGACTGGCTTTACTCATTTTCAGTTAGAGAGTACTGCAAGTTGTGTCGCCGGAGAATTTACTACACAGCGTAGTGTGGCAGTAGAGGCAAGAGATTAAATACCATAATTAAAAGTGTTCTAACTGTTTATATTTACGCGTGTTTCATATCTGATAAACTAGTTTATCGTTCCTTTTACACTCACGAGACTGAAATTTGAAATGTTGAAAAATTCACTGAAAAATTCCTCTCTATCGATTCTATTCATCGGTCTTCTGTGGTGTCTTAGTGCTGCTTCTTTGGCTCGCGATGGAACCTTGCGCCATCATTACACTTTTGATGAGAACTGGAGCAATCAAGTTACAGATTCTGTCGGAAATCGAAATGGATCTGTGATGGACGTACCCAGCATTTCACGTGTTGATGAAACAGCTGCTGGCAACTTTTCTGATGGCTGTTATGCTGCTCAATTTTCTGGTGGTGGGATAATTGATTTAAACAATACTAAAGTTAAAACTGGTAACAATCAGATTAATTCATTTTCGTTTTGGATGAAATGGTATGGCGCAAATAGCCAAATGCCAATGGCTTTTTCGCTCTACGACTTATGGTTGTTTAATTCTAAGTTTGGTTTCAATTCCTGGGTAAGTAATGTTTATGGAATAAACTCATCCTCAGTAAATAATCAATGGGTGCATGTCGCTGCCGTTTTTAAAAATGGTGATATGGGGTCAAACAAATTATACATTAATGGCATTGAACAAACTCTTTCGGGGACTATTAGCAATGGAAACGCCAATGCCACGAAAAGAATGTCGATTGGCGGGCATATTTCTGGAAACAGTTCCGACTACCGTTTCAACGGAATTATTGATGAATTTAAAATTTATAATGGGGAAATATCTTCAACTCAAATTACAAATGATATGGCGGCTGTTACAAATGGCTGTGGTGTCAATATATCAGCTATTGAACTTATAAATGTAAGTACTGAATCTGAAGCAAATATTTGTGCCGTAGATGGCTACCGTTTAAGATTATTAGACAGTAGTAATCAGGTGATAAATGGTGCCGGGACTACGGTGAATTTATCAAGTGGCGATAATCGCGGTAGCTGGTCTGTTCGTCAAGGATTTGGAACGATTAATGCTATTGCCGATGATAATGGGCAAGCCAGTTATACATTTAGTGCACTAGATAATGGTGAAGTCATACTCGATTTTATTCATAACGAGCCTGGTACCGTAAATTTATCCGCACAAGTAAACTCTTTGAGTTCAAGTGTGTCTCGAACGTTTAGCGCAAATGATCCTACATTACCTTGGAAACTAGAAGCCGGAAACTTCACTCTAACTTCGTCTAATGCTAGAACTGGATACCAACGAGTTCAATTTAAGCAAGCGTATCCCTATCCACCGATTGTCACTATTAACCCGACTGACCAAGAGTCTGATCCAACGGAAGTTCGTGTAAAAAATATTACGACCACTGGTTTTGATGTGTCCACACTATCTTACGAAACGGGACAAAACATCAGTGCAATGAACCTTTCATATGTTGCAGTAGAGCCAGGAAGACATCAATTTAACGATGGCCGACAAGTTGAAGCTTGTGTCGTTTCTACTCGTCAATATCATGATAAAAGTGACAGTGGTTCATCTGAGCGAAGTATTAGTTTTACTAGTACGTTTAACCAAACACCTACAGTTATCACCAAGCTCCAATCGGTAAACAATACCATAGAACGAGGTAATGATAATTATGTGGAACCATGGTTTTCAGCCCCTTCAAGAAGTACGACAACTATAGGCACCAATATCACCTTAGAGCGTTCAGAGGCGATTACTGGAACAATTAGTTCAACCGAAGTTGTCGGTTATATCGCTATCGATGCCAACATCACTAGCACTTTCCAGAGTAACTCAGGAGTTAGTGTTAATGTAGAGTCTATTACGACTGCAGACACTGTTGTTGGCCGGAATGACAGTGTAAGTACTATTCCAACTCAATTGTCATTTTCTTCACCGCCGTTATGGGCTGGCTCTAAGATGACTCAAGACGGTGGTGATGGTGGGTGGGTTGTACGCCATAACGTGTCGAACAATGGCGTCTTTGTTACCGTTGATGAAGACAACATAGATGGTGAGCGTAATCACACGACCGAAAGATTAGGTATTATTCTTTTTGATCAAGCGTTTGACGCGATTATTTCTCAGGAAGTCTTAGACAATCTAATTGATTACACTGAAGATGGCGCGCGGGTAGTTCAAATTACCGGAAATAGCGTTACAGCATGGAATAGTAATTTGAACGGAGCTCCCAGCGATAGCTGGCGGCCGCAAGGGAGTCTATGGTCGACAGAGCAATCAGATTCATTAGTTTCATTCAAGGTCAATACAAATAGTGGAGCGACATGGAATGGCAATACGAATGCTCAAGCCTATGGTATTTTAGTAATTGATGCGCAACGTGTCATAACATCTGATATTTTGGCTGCGTCCAATATGCATTCTGATGGGCAGACGACCCATATTCAAGTATTTGCTTATGATGGTCCAACACCTGCAAACATTGAAATTCCAGCGTCTGTATTGTCGCCTGCCAATAGTGACAATTCCCCTGCATATAATGCAAATGGATGGGTGGAAGTCTTATCAAAATCGCCTGTTAATCAAAATCCAAGAAACGATTTCACGTCTCCGGCACGTAATTCCGTTGCGATGACTCGATATAATCTTTCGCAAGAGCATTCTGCTCGTTGGTGGAAAGTACACGTTTATAATGATGGTTCTGGTTCGCCATCAGACCCTAATTACATCGAGTTGCGCTCTTTTAAAATATTTGGTGAAGTGACTCCAGACCTGATTGACCATTTTAGACTCGAGTTTTCGCCAAATGGTTTAACTTGTGAAGCTAGCAACGTTAAATTAACTGCGTGTGAAGATGCGAGTTGTGATAACAAATCTACTATTAATACGAGTTTTACATTGTCACCAACAGGGCAATGGACTGGAGCTGATGTAACAAGTAATAGTGTGAGTTTTACTAAAGAAACTGATTTATTTTTATCACAAAATTCGTTAGCGACGATTGCATTGGGGGGCAGTGGGTTTAATCCAATGCCGTCTAATGCCACACCAATTCAATGTTTTAACGGTTCGACGCCAATCAATTGTCAGATTGCTTTTAAAGATAGTGGTTTCTTGTTTAATCAAATCCCAACTCAAATCTCTGGTAAGCCTTCGGATAGTGAGTTCAATAAGAAAGTTTTGACAATAACAGCAGTAGCTAAAAACTCGATAACTAATGTATGTGAGAATGTGTTCGTGGAGGATACCGATGTGGTACTTCAGCTGAAAACAAACTGTCATGCTGATATTGGCAATTGCAGTAATGCGTTTATCACTAAAGAAGGCGGTACTTCTTCTGAGCAGATTAATGGAACCTACAGCGATGTAACCTTGAGGTTTGGTGATGATTCAACAGCGCAGTACTCCTATACGTATTTTAACGCGGGTGAGATGTCGCTAAGTGCGCGTAAAGTGGTGACCTTGCCATCAGGAGACAACGCAACTTTGGAAGATAGCTCCAATAGTTTTGTTATAAAGCCATTTGGCTTCAAGTTTATTTTCCCCGAAGATTCAGATCCGTATTCCGATGGAAATCCGAGCGGCGATTTTTCTAAATTTAAGCCGGCAGGTGAAGCGTTTAAAATCAATGCCGTGCCAATTATGTGGCAATCAGGAGAAGATGGTGATGTAAGCGTACCATCAACCCATGACGGAAACATCGACGCTGACGAAAATGCGAATGATAATGTTGTTGTCGCTAATTTTGCAGGTGAAGACGTTAAGTTAGATGACCAATTAGTGTTACCAACGATTGCTCAAGGAGGTAGTGAGGGAAGCTTTACCGCAAATAATGTCGCTTTAAATAATTCTGTAGCTTCGTTTATTGATGCGCGTTGGAGTGAAGTTGGAATCATCAATATTATCGCTGATTTAGCTGATGGAAATTACCGCGGCGGTGGTAATGTTGTTGGTTATGTCAATGGTGTTGGTCGATTCTATCCGGATCATTTTACTGTGAGTGATCTAGTTGCTGGTGATTTAACTGGTCAATGTGACAATCAAACATTTATTGGTGAGATGACGGCTGATGGTGCCGATAGTGGGACTGCTGTTGATGGCGCATTGAAATATTATTCCACGAATCCAGCGATGAGAATTAATGCTATGCCAGCAGGAGCTACTCCAGCTACTCTTCCACTGAATAACTACCGCGGAGATTTCATGCGCTTGCAGGATAGTAGTGTGACATTTTCCTCCTCAACTAGTGCTAATGGATTGGCAGTTAACAGTGTTATTGAAACAGGCACAATCAATGAATCTGCTGGCGTAGTTGTCTTTACAATGTCAAATAATGATAACTTTGTGTTTAATCGCAACACTGCAGCAAAGGTTGCCCCCTTTAGTGCAACGTTGAATTTTCTTATCGATGAGATTGAAGATCAAGATGAAGTTGTCTTAAAATCAGATGCTAGCGTGACATTATCAGCGTCTTCTAAAGCTGATCATCAAGTAGTTTATGGCCGTGTCAAGCTCCACAACGCCTTTGGGCCAGATAATCAAGCGTTGGCAATGCCTGTTGAGCACCAGCTGTATGATGGTTCTAATTTTATAACTAACACCGTGATTGGTTCAGGCTGTAGTTATCCTGTCACACCGAGCAGCGATTTTTCATTAACGCCTAGTCCATTTGGTGATCTTACTGCTGCATCATTAACGACTCCAATTGCGTGGCAGTTAGGTAAAGCTAACCTTCTGATTCCTGCAAGTAACTTAAGTGGCGAGCTCCAAGTAGAATTTGATGTTCCTCATTGGTTAAGGTTTGATTGGGATAATAGCGCTGGTTCTGCCGATACTAATCCAAGTGCGAATGCTGTTTTTGGGCGCTACCGTGGTAACGACCGAATCATCAATTGGCGCGAACGTCGCTAATTTGATTGCTAAACTTGTTTTAAGGCCGTCATTTTTCCACAGTAATGGCGGTTTTTTGCATTTGTTGCCGATATGTCATTAAATTTGTCAAATCAGCGGTTTGAATGCTTGTTTCAAGCGTAAGTCAATGGCATAGTTGTCGGGTTTTATTTCTCTTATTTTTAAGTTGGGCGCATTCGATGTTTAAAAAGCTACGTGGGTTGTTTTCAAATGATCTTTCTATAGATCTTGGCACTGCCAATACTCTTATTTACGTACGTGACCAAGGGATTGTTTTAGACGAGCCGTCAGTGGTTGCCATTCAAGATGATCGTGGCTCAGGTACTCGCCGTGTTGCTGCTGTAGGTGCTGATGCAAAACGCATGTTAGGCCGTACTCCAGGTAACATTAAAGCTATTCGTCCAATGAAAGACGGCGTTATTGCTGATTTCCACGTGACAGAGAAAATGCTGCAATATTTCATTAAGCAAGTTCACAATAACAACGTGCTACGTCCTAGCCCACGTGTTTTAGTATGTGTTCCTTGTGGTTCAACACAAGTTGAACGTCGTGCAATCAAAGAATCAGCTGAAGGTGCAGGCGCGCGTGATGTTCATCTTATCGATGAGCCTATGGCGGCGGCTATTGGCGCTGGCTTGCCAGTATCTGAAGCAATGGGCTCTATGGTTATCGATATTGGTGGCGGTACCACTGAAGTGGCTATCATTTCATTAAACGGTGTTGTTTATTCAAGTTCTGTGCGCATTGGTGGCGACAAGTTTGATGACGCCATTATTAACTACGTACGTCGCAATTTTGGTAGCTTAATCGGTGAAGCAACAGCAGAGCGTATTAAACACGAAATTGGTAGCGCGTACCCAGGTGACGAATTACGTGAAATCGAAGTGCGTGGTCGTAACTTAGCGGAAGGTGTTCCACGCAGCTTTAGCTTAAACAGCAATGAAATTCTTGAAGCGCTGCAAGAGCCTCTTTCAGGTATTGTTAGTGCGGTTATGACGGCACTTGAACAATCTCCACCAGAGCTAGCATCTGATATTTCAGAGCGCGGTATGGTATTGACTGGTGGCGGTGCCTTATTACGTGATCTTGATCGTTTAATCATGGAAGAAACTGGCATTCCAGTTGTTGTGGCTGACGATCCATTAACTTGTGTTGCTCGTGGCGGCGGTAAAGCCCTCGAAATGATTGATATGCATGGCGGTGATATTTTTACCTATGAGTAAAAATATTGCTACTGAGCAAGTTGAGCAGGGCAGTGATTCATGAAAACCATTTTCACGCGTCGTTTTCCTGCTAGCGTAAAAATTATAGCCATTGTTGTATTATCTCTTGTGTTGGTATTGAGCAGCGATTCGCTTGCGCCAGCACGTCAGTATTTATCTACCTTTTTTAGTCCACTTCAAGTTATTGCTAGTGCGCCCTTAGAAGCGCTAGATAATGTCTCTGAAACCGTGAAATCTCGCGAAACTTTGATGGCTGAGAACCAGAAGTTGCGTCAATTAGAGCTATCGATTAGCGATCGTCTACTGAAAGTTAAGCATCTTGAGCAAGAGAATGCGCGATTACGTGCCATGCTTGGCTCGCCGGTTGCGACGACTCAGCGTAAACTGATTGCACAAATTCAATCGGTTGATACAGACCCTTTCAGATTGCAAGTTGTGCTAAGCAGAGGGATTAAGGACGGTGTGTTTGTTGGCCAGCCAGTGGTTGATGAACATGGGGTTGTAGGTCAGGTTGTCGAAGTTAATGAGTTTTCTAGTCGCGTATTACTCATTGCAGACAATAATCATGCGATCCCACTTCGCAATCAACGTAATGATGTTCGATTAATTGGTTTGGGTCGTGGCGATGTACATCAGATGGAATTGCAATACGTTACTAAAAATACCGATGTAAAGATTGGCGATATGCTGGTCACATCCGGACTTGGCGATCGTTTTCCTGAAGGTTATCCTGTTGCGACTGTTACCGGTATTGAAAATCGCGGGACAGAGATTTATTCAACTATTCACATTCGCCCTACTGCTCAGCTCGACCGTATCCGTTATGTCTTATTATTGTGGCCTGAGTTAGTAAGCGCTAACGAAAGTAAGCCTGATACGCCGAGCCAATAATATGCGTCGTGGCCCCTTTTTCACCATTATTGTTATTTGGCTTTCAATCATTTGTGCGGCTTTTTTACAGATATTGCCACTGCAACCAACAGTCGATGAGTATTTCAGACCGCAATGGATGCTATTGACTGCAATGTATTGGGCATTGGCACTGCCAAATCGTTTTGGTATCGGCAGCGCTTGGATTGCAGGATTAATATTAGATGTATTGTGGGGCACAACATTAGGCTTTAATGGTGTGATGTTTGGGATATGTGCTGCATTTATGGTGGAAAACAATCATAAGTTACGGACATACTCCGTGTGGCATCAGTCACTTATCATGTTAGGGCTGGTTATTGTCTATCAAGTGCTGTTTGGCACTCTGTCTTCTTGGTTGGATGATGCATTGGTATCCAATAGCTACTATTTATCAAGCTTTATTACTTTATTAGCGTGGCCATGGATTTTCTTTACGTTACGTAAAGTGCGTCGCCGCTTATTCCTTTCTTAGTCATTTATTCTGCGAAATTATTATGTCTGAAAGTATCTATCTTGCTTCACAGTCGCCACGTCGACGTGAATTACTTGACCAAATTGGTATTCCATTTGAGTTGTTGAGCGCCGATATTGATGAGACACCTCTCGACAACGAGGCTGCTGGCGACTATGTTAAGCGTTTGGCTATTGAAAAAGCCACCGCGGGACAATTAACCGCAATGACGAACAAGCCAGTGCTAGGTGCTGATACTATCGTTGTTTTGGATAACCAGTTACTCGGAAAGCCACACAATAAAGAGCACGCTATCAGTATGTTATTAGCGTTAGCGGGGCGTCAGCATCAAGTAATAACAGCGGTCGCTTTGGTGCAGGGGGATGTGGTTGTTAGTGAGGTTGTCACAACAACGGTAACCTTTCGCTTGATTAGTGAGCAAGAGGCACTGAACTATTGGGATAGCGAAGAGCCTAAAGACAAGGCTGGTGGTTATGGCATTCAAGGTTTGGGTGCACAATTTGTCGAAAAAATTGATGGTTGTTATTTTGCCGTGGTGGGTTTGCCACTAATGAAAACACAACAGTTGTTATCTAAGTTATCATCTTTGATTAAATAAGCTTTTTAATACAAAGGATTAAGCGAGCGTATATGCCACAAGAACAAGAACAGAAAAGTATTGCTGCTGAGCTGTTAATTAATGTGACACCCAGTGAAACACGCGTGGCATTAGTTGAAGATGGTACGTTGCAAGAAGTACACATTGAGCGCTTAGCGAAAAAAGGAATTGTCGGCAATATTTATAAAGGAAAAATCAGCCGTGTTCTACCGGGAATGCAAGCGGCTTTTGTTGATATTGGATTAGACAAAGCGGCATTTTTACATGCTTCTGATATTGTTGTACGCCGAGAAGGTGATGACGACAAAAATACCAAGGTACCAGATATTACTGAGTTGGCTAAACAAGGCCAATTCATGACAGTTCAGGTAATAAAGGATCCTATTAGCACTAAAGGTGCGCGCTTAACGACAGATATTACACTACCATCTCGTTACTTGGTGTTTATGCCGGGAGCTAAGCATGTTGGCGTATCACAGCGTATTGAGAATGAAGCCGATCGTAATCGATTGAAATCCGTTGTTGGAAAATATACGCATGAACATGGCAGTTATATTATTCGCACCGCTGCTGAGGGTATGGGTGTTCATGAATTAGAACAAGACGCGGCATTTTTGAAGCGCCTGTGGGCTAAAATTATCGACCGCCGTCAGCGGGCGAAATCGAGTGCATTACTTTATGAAGATCTAAGTTTATCACTTCGTTTATTGCGTGATTTTGTTGGTACTGACCTAGAAAGAATTCGTGTTGACTCTAAATTGACCTTTGAAATGTTGGGTGAATTCACCAGTGAATTTGTGCCAGAGCTTAATGACAAGCTTGACTATTATTCCGGCGAACGTCCTATTTTTGAATGCTATCAAGTCGAAAATGAAATTAAACGGGCATTAGAACGTAAAGTAGAGCTTAAATCCGGCGGTTATTTAATTATCGATCAAACCGAAGCAATGACCACCGTTGATATTAATACGGGGGCCTTTGTTGGTCATCGCAATTTAGAAGATACTATCTTTTCAACAAACCTTGAAGCAACGAAAGCTATTGCCCGCCAATTACGGCTGCGTAATCTTGGTGGTATCATAATTATCGACTTTATTGATATGGAACAAGATGAGCACCGTAGACGTGTTCTAAGTGCACTAGAAAGCGCCTTGGCAAAAGATCGCGTGCGCACTAACGTTAGTAAGTTTTCATCCCTTGGTTTGGTTGAAATGACTCGTAAACGTACTCGCGAAAGTTTAGAGCATGTGTTGTGTAAAGAATGTCCAAGCTGTAAAGGTCGCGGTTCTCTTAAAACAACAGAAAGCATTTGTTATGAAATTTTCCGTGAAGTAATTCGTGTAGATCGTGCTCATGCCGCAGATCGCTTTGTGGTCTATGCATCTGAGCCTGTTTGCGATGCATTACTCAATCAAGAAACCCATTACTTAGCAGACCTTGAGCTATTTCTTGGTAAAGAAGTAAAAATTGAAATTGAACCTCGCTACGCACATGAACGTTATGATGTGGTAATGATGTAATGAAATGGTTGCCTACCTTATGCAAAAACTGCATTGCCAAATTATGGATGGTAGGCATCATTGTGCTCATTTTAATTGCTTTGTTAGTAAGTGCAATTCGTGGGGCATTGCCCTATCTAAACGAATATCAAACCCAATTAACGCAAGAGTTACATGAGCGTTATGATATTCATTTGGCCATGAAATCTGTTAAGGGATATTGGCACAATGGCGGGCCCTTACTGATTGTTGAAGATCTGAGCTTTGAAAATAGCGATAATTTAGGGTTCAGTGTTAATGCAAGCAACGCTAAATTACATATTGATTTGGTTGAGTCTGCACTGGCGTTGTCTCCCCGTTTTAAACTTATTGAGATAGATAAGCCTCATATCTATCTCGACGATCTGACTAAAATTAACAGTAAAAAACAGCCACCACCAACTGACCAAGAAGTTAGTCCCTTATTACACCTAACTAAGTCTGCTATCGTGAAGCAGGCATCTGTCAGTTTCGCTCCGCGATATGGCGAGCTCCCAGATGTCAAAATCGCGCGTGTTGCATGGCATGACGCTATTGAGCAACGTCAGTTACAAGTATTGTTAACTGCTGATGAAAAACAACAACAGCCTCTAAAGTTAATTATCGACTTATACGGCGAAACCAAGAAAACCTTACGTGGTCAGGCATACATAAAAGCGCGAAATTGGCGCTGGCTAGAAAACCTAAAACCAATGCTTCCTCAGCTTTCTAATTCGGCGAGTGGGCAAGCAAGTTTCGAACTTTGGGCTGATTTCTCCGCAGGGCATCTTGATTCGATGATCCTCCAAATGGGAGAAAACCATCTGATTTGGCAAGGGGCAAATGAAGAACAG
>CAJXRU010000067.1 GCA_913060565.1 uncultured Gammaproteobacteria bacterium
CTCTGACCCTCTGGTCCCAAACCAGATGCGCTACCAGGCTGCGCTAATCACCGACGTATTTTTTACTGTTAAAGATTTCTCCTTAACAACGGAGCGAGATAGTACAGCGGTTATGGTGGTTGGTCAAACGTTTTTCTAAAAAAAAAACCGTTCGCTCAATTAGCAATCAAATATCGATTAAAAACACAACCTAGCCCGCTTTTAGCGTAAATACTCTTTATTGATCGTGGTCACACTTTTTAGGTTATGGCATAATAGCGCGTCTTTCACATTCAGGAACTAATAACTCAACATGAGCGCTCGCATTATAGATGGTAAAGCTGTTTCACAAAAAGTAAGAAATGATGTTGCGATTGAAGTAGCACGTATGAAAGAAGAAGGCCTGCGCACGCCCGGGCTTGCTGTTATCCTTGTAGGACTCGATCCGGCTTCTCAGGTTTACGTCTCGAATAAGCGTAAAGCCTGTGACCAAGTAGGGTTTATTTCACGCTCATTCGACCTTCCTGATACAACACAGCAAGATGAGTTACTTGCCTTGATTGATCGACTCAATGTTGACGATGAAATCGACGGTGTATTGGTTCAATTGCCACTACCAGCACATATTGATTCAGAGTTAATTTTAGAACGTATTATTCCTCACAAAGATGTTGATGGCTTTCATCCATATAATATAGGTCGTTTAGCTCAACGTAATCCCGCATTGCGCCCTTGCACACCTAAAGGCATCATGACACTGATAGAGTCTACCGGCATCGATACACACGGCTTAGACGCGACTATCGTCGGAGCCTCAAATATTGTAGGACGCCCAATGACATTAGAATTGTTATTGGCTGGTTGTACAACAACGACTTGTCATCGCTTTACTAAAGGTCTTGAGCAAAAAGTTCGCGGTGCAGATTTGTTAATCGTTGCTGTTGGCAAAGCAGGTTTCATACCTGGCGAATGGATTAAACCAGGCGCTATTGTCATTGATGTTGGTATTAATAGACTTGATGATGGACGCTTAGTTGGTGATGTTCAATTTGATAGCGCTAAAAACAACGCAGCGTTTATTACACCAGTGCCAGGTGGCGTAGGCCCAATGACAGTCGCAAATCTAATCGAAAACACATTGATTGCAGCGAAAGAATATCACTCATAAATAGTTATTTATTGAGTTATAAAAAAACCGCCAATTGGCGGTTTTTTATTATCAAGTCGTGACTATTCAATTAAGCTAATTTTGATTTGCTCTTGTTCCATACGTTTTTTACGCTTATCACAAGGGTTATCACAATCACATGCTTTATCCACGCCAATAGCACCAAGGCCACCGCAACTGCCAGCAATCGTTTTTCGTTGAACAATGTAACCTATCGCCATTGCTACAATTACAATAAAAAATGCTGCGAATGTATATAAAAATATGGCCATAAAAATTCCTATTGGATCGATTTAACAATATAAGATTCGAAAGGCTTAGTATACACCGTCTCAAAACCACTGTCTGTCTTTGTCACTAGATACGCCGCTAAGTTTTGAGCTTGCGCAAACTTCAACCCATCCTGTGGTCCCATTAGCATAATCGCCGTAGACAAGCCATCTGCAGTCATACACGATGGATGAATAACAGTTACTGAAACTAACTTATGACGAATTGGCATACCATCATCAGGATCAATGATATGAGAGAATCGTTTTCCGCCTTCCTCAAAATATTGTCGATAATCACCAGCAGTCGCTAAGCCATTATCACGAGGAGATATATATTCCTGAATAGCACGATGTGTCGAGATCGGTTTTTCAATCGCGAGAACCCAATCACGTACAGGATTTGCTTTGCCGCTCACACGAACTTCACCGCCAATCTCAACCAGATAATCAGTAACACCTTCCTGTGTTAGATAATCAGCAACGACATCAACCCCAAAGCCTTTAGCCGTTGTTGACAGGTCAACATATAACTCAGGAATCGCCTTGGTCAATGTGTTAGCTGTTACACTTAGGTTATCGATTCCTACCAAAGATTTAGCATGTGCTAACGCAGCCGCATCAGGCAAAGTCTCAGGGCGCATATTAGGACCAAAACCCCAGAGGTTTACTAACGGACCAATAGTAATATCTAACTTACCTTCAGTCAGCTCAGCTAATCGAATAGATTCTTTAACCACTTTTGCCGTATTTTCTGACACACTAAACGGCTTTAACGAAGTAGATTGGTTAAACAGTGATAATTCTGACGACTTATCATAGGTCGACATTTGCTTATTCACTGTTTTCAATAAATCATCGATAACAGCTTGTCTTGCTCGAGCAACCTTTTCGCTATTTTTAGCAACATCAACGTAAGTAATATGATAGTCAACGCCCATTGTGCGTCCGCTTAATTTAACTTGAATTTTTTTATCGGCACTATCAAAACAACCTGATAAAAAAATGGCCAGCGCAATCAGCGCCAGCCATTTAACTTGTTTAATAAACATCAGGGATTAACCACCGAAGTCATCAAGCAAGATATTCTCGTCTTCAACACCTAAATCTTTAAGCATGTTGATAACGGCAGAAGTCATCATCGGAGGACCACACATGTAGTACTCACAGTCTTCTGGCGCTTCGTGATCTTTCAGATACTCTTCATACAATACGTTATGAATGAAACCTGTTAGACCATCCCAGTTATCCTCTGGTTGTGGATCTGATAAAGCGATATGCCAATCGAAGTTTTCGTTATCAGCCGATAAGCCGTTAAAGTCATCTTCATAGAACATTTCACGTAATGAACGAGAACCATACCAGTAAGAAATCTTACGCTTAGAGTTAAGACGCTTAAGCTGATCGAAGATATGTGAACGCAATGGCGCCATACCAGCACCACCACCAACAAAAACCATTTCAGCATCAGTGTCTTTTGCAAAGAACTCACCAAATGGACCAGAGATAGTCACTTTATCACCTTCTTTTAGGCTCCAAATGTACGATGACATTTTACCTGCAGGCAATGATAAGTTGTTTGGTGGCGGAGTTGCGATACGAACATTAAGCATAATAATGCCTTCCTCTTCAGGATAGTTCGCCATTGAGTAAGCACGCAAGGTATCTTCATCAACTTTTGATTCGATATCAAAGAAGCCAAAACGCTCCCAGTCGCCGCGATATTCAGCAGGAATATCAAAGTCGCTGTATTTAATATGATGCGCAGGTGCTTCAATTTGAATATAACCACCGGCACGGAATGGCACAACTTCACCTTCAGGAATGTTTAACACTAATTCCTTGATGAATGTTGCTTTGTTGTCGTTTGAACGAACAGTACATTCCCATTGCTGAACACCGAAGATTTCATCTTCTAGTTCGATTTCCATGTCTTGCTTAACAGCAACTTGACAAGCTAAACGCTCGCCTTCGCGTGCTTGTTTTTTAGTAATGTGGCCTTCTTCTGTTGGCAGTAGTTCACCACCACCAGAATGCACATGTACTTTACACTGACCACAAGTACCGCCACCGCCACATGCAGAAGGAATAAAAATACCTTTCGCTGCAAGTGTGCCTAGAAGTTTGTCGCCAGGTTTTGCGATCACACCTTTTTCAGGGTCATCATTGATTGCTATGGTAACGTCACCTGAAGATACCAGTTTAGATTTAGCAAATAAAATTACTAAAACTAACACTAATACAATCGCAGTAAACATTGTTACGCCGAGAATAATTTCCATCGACTTTTCCTTTGTATTTGGTTAGCGGGCCAAATTAACATTTAGCCCAACAACGAATTATAACGAGATACCGCCGAATGACTGGAAACCCAGTGCCATCAGGCCAGCAGTGATAAAAGTAATACCTAGACCTTTTAACCCAGCAGGGATATCTGAATATTTCAGTTTTTCACGAACAGCCGCCATCAATACGATAGCTAACGTCCAACCAACACCACTACCAACACCAAATACAACTGATTCACCTAAGGTGTAATTGCGTTGAACCATAAAGGCTACGCCACCAAAAATTGCACAGTTAACGGTAATAAGTGGTAAGAAAATACCTAATGCGTTGTATAACACTGGCATGTACTTATCGAGCACCATTTCTACGACTTGTACCAATGCAGCGATAACACCGATATAAGTAATATAGCTTAAGAAGCTCAAATCAATACCTTCACCTAAAGCATTAGGCGCTAGTACTGCATGATAAATAATTTGGTTAACTGGTACTGCAATCGCAAGCACGAAGATAACCGCAATACCTAAACCCAATGCAGTACTAATTTTTTTAGATACCGCAAGGAAGGTACACATACCTAGGAAAAAGCTTAAAGCCATGTTTTCTACGAAAACGACTTTTACAAATAAACTAATATAATGTTCCATAATTTTCCCCTAGTCCTTCTCTACTTGCTCAGGCTTGTATTGACGAATAGCCCAAATAAGTAAACCAATAACGAAGAACGAACTGAATGGTAAAATTAATAAACCATTACCTTGGTACCAACCGCCGTTTTGAACTAATGCAAAGATTTCGATATCAAATAACGTACCTTTACTAAACAGCTCACGAACAAAGGCAACAGCCATTAACATCGCACCGTAACCAATACCGTTACCGATACCGTCTAGGAAGCTCATTAATGGTGGCTCTTTCATCGCATAAGCCTCTGCGCGGCCCATAACGATACAGTTTGTGATAATCAGTGCGATATAAACCGATAGTTCTTTAGACATTTCATAAGCAAACGCCTTAAGTACTTGGTCTACTACAATTACCAAAGATGCAATCACAGCCATTTGCACGATAATACGTACAGCATTTGGAATTTGATTACGGATCATCGAGATAAATAAGTTCGAGAACGCACAAACCATTACTACCGCAATAGTCATGATTAATGCTTTTTGCATCGAGCCTGTTACCGCCAATGCCGAACAAATACCCAGAACCTGAAGGCCAATTGGGTTATTGTCTAGAATTGGTCCAAACAGGACTTTTTTCATTGCTTGAGAATCAGCCATAATTATAAGCCTCCATTACGGTACTTGTTGATGAATGGACCAAAGCCTTCTTCACCAAGCCAGAAAGTAAAGGTTTTCTCAACACCTTGAGCAGTCAAGGTTGCACCAGATAAACCATCTACACCGTGGATGTCACCAGTTTTAGCACCGCCTTTAACAACTTTAATAGCGATTTCGCCATTGTTGTTAAATAACTGCTTGCCAACCCACTTCGCTTTCCACGCAGGGTTTTCAACTTCACCACCTAATCCAGGAGTCTCACCTTGATCGTAGTAGATTACAGACTTAACTGTGTTCAAATCAGTTGATAAACCTACAAAGGCGTACATCATTGACCATAAGCCACTGCCGCGCATTTCTAAAACAACAGTGTCTGTTTTACCAGCGTCGTCCTTAACAAGGTATACAACAGTTTGATTAGCACGGCGGTTAATTTTAGCAACATCATTAGCTGGTTTGATACTAGTGTCAGACGACAAAGCAGCTAAGCGTTGATCAAAATTAACGGCGTCACCTTCAACAAACTCACCTGTTTTAAGATCTAACAGTTTAGCTGTTACATGCTTTTGGTAAGTCGATTGAATGGCTTCTTTAGATTTATTCTCTTGCGTTAATAAACCAGAGGCTTCTAAAATTTTAGTTTGCTTGTAAAGCTGTTTGTTATCTAACTGCAGTGGGCGTAAGCCTACAGCTGCACCAGCTACAATTACTGAACAAACAAGACAGGTAATTAATACAAAGATTAACGTTCTGCCAAATGAATCTTTATTACCCATGACGAGCAGCCCTCCGCTTGATATTCGATTGAACAACAAAATAATCGAATAAAGGTGCAAACAAGTTGGCAAACAAGATAGCTAACATCATACCTTCAGGGAAAGCAGGGTTAACTACGCGGATAAGCACAACCATAATACCGATCAGTGCACCGAATGCCCAACGACCTGTATTAGTAAATGACGCAGAAACAGGGTCAGTTGCCATGAAGACCATACCAAAGGCAAAACCACCTGTTACTAAGTGCCATTTCCAATCCATTGCAAACATACCGTTAGTGTCACTACCGATAGCGTTAAACAATAAACTAGTTGCCACCATGCCGAAGAACACACCTAAAATGATGCGCCACGAAGCAATGCGTTGATAAACGATGAATGCACCGCCGATCAAAATAGCTAATGTAGAAACTTCACCCATTGAACCTTGCATTTTACCTAAGAAAGCATCCATCCAAGTCATAGACTCTTGTAATACTTCCATGCTGCCATTAGCTACAACGCTTAATGCTGTCGCGCCAGAGAAGCCGTCAATTGCAGTCCAAACCGTATCACCAGAAATATCAGGTGCATAAGCAAAGAACAAAAATGCGCGACCTGCTAATGCAGGATTAAGGAAGTTTTTACCTGTACCACCGAATACTTCTTTAGCAATGACAATACCAAAGGTGATACCAATTGCAACTTGCCATAAAGGAATAGTTGCAGGCAAGATTAACGCAAACAAGATTGACGTTACGAAGAACCCTTCATTAATCTCATGTCCACGAACAAGTGCGAATAATACTTCCCAGAATGCACCAACAACAAACGCTGTTAAGTAAATTGGTAAGAAGAACATAGCGCCATATAACATCAATGTTCCAACGCCAGCACTAGCTCCTAACTCACCACCTAACATAGTGAATAACTGCTGTTGCCACGCGTCACCCATTGCCATACCGCCAATAACAACGTCATTAGCTTGTAGACCGATGTTGTACATGCCCCAGAACATTGCAGGGAATGCAGCCATCCATACCATGATCATGATACGCTTTAGTTCAACACCATCACGAACGTGGGTTTTACCCTTGTTCACGAAGCCAGGCGTGTAGAAGATAGTTGCAGCAGCTTCGTAAAGCGCATACCACTTCTCGTGTTTTCCGCCTTTTTCAAAGTGCGGCTCGATACTCTCGAGATAATTCTTTAAGCCCATCTGCTTAACCTTCCTTCTCAATGGTCGTTAGTCGATCACGTAAGATCTGACCAAAGTCATACTTACCTGGACATACGAAGGTACATAGCGCCAAATCTTCTTCATCTAGCTCTAAACAACCTAATGATTGAGCACCATCATTGTCACCCGCACATAAATCACGTAATAACATTGTTGGTAAAATGTCTAATGGCATCACACGCTCATAACTGCCAATTGGCACCATGGCACGATCACTACCATTAGTAGTCGTTGTTAAATTAAGCAAACGTTTTGGTGATAAATGAGAGATATAAGAACGCGTTACAGAAACAACGTTTTTACCTGCTTTCATCCAACCCATAAATTCTTTTTCGCGCCCTTCTTCAAGCACACTAACTTGGTTAGCGTAACGACCTAAGAAAGCCACTTCGCCAGCCGCTGTTGCGCCTTGCAGTACAGAACCGGAAATAATACGCTGGTCACCATCATTTAGTTCACCAGCGGTTAAATCGCTTGTGCTTGCACCTAACAGGGTACGCACTAGACGTGGATTCTTAACACCAGGACCGGCCAAAGATACAACGCGCTTGGTCAATAATTCACCAGTGGTGAATAATTTACCGTAAGCGATAACATCTTGATAACCTAACGTCCAAACGGTGCGGTTAGCATCTACTGGGTGTAAGTGGTGAATATGAGTTCCCACTAAACCTGCCGGATGAATACCCGCAAATTCGTGTTGCTCAACACTACTTACATTCGTGTTTGGAATATCAACGCCTGCTTTTTTACCAACGAAAACTTTACCGCTAGTTAAACGTGATAATACGGTTAAACCATTGATAAAATCTTGAGATTGTTCGTTGATAATAATGCTAGGGTCGCCCGCTAATGGATTAGTATCCATCGCTGAAACGAAGATAGCTGAAGGCTCGGAATCAATCGCAGGTACTTTTGAATAAGGGCGAGTACGTAAACCTGTCCATAGTCCTGATTTAACAAGATTATCAACAACAGCAGCACGATCTAGCTGAGCTAGTTCAGTTGCCTGGAAACTTGCGAAAGTTTCTTGTTCATCACCTTGAACATCGATGACTAAAGACAAAAATGCTCTTTTTTCACCACGATTGATTTGAGATACGACACCACTAGCTGAAGCAGTAAATAAAACGCCAGGATTTTTCTTATCTTCGAAAATTACCTGACCTTTCTTGACAGTGTCTCCTACACGAACTTTCATTGTAGGACGCATGCCAAAGAACTCTTCACCCAATGTCGCAACTTGTTTGATGGACGAACCATCATGGATTACTTGCTGGGGTAATCCTGCAATAGGAAGGTCCAGACCTTTTTTTATTGTAATCATATTCACTTGCACTGGTTAACGGAAAGAATTAGCCGTTAGGCTCGACAGTTGCTTGCTATTTTTAAGTGTATTAGATGCGTTTAAAACCGTTCCTAACAGGCAAAAGTTTCAAGCGTAAACTAATACAATAGCGCTCAAATTTTTAGGATACTATTTATTAATGTCGCACAAAAAACATGCAGCATTAAAAATACTACCCTAACTGGGGCGCAATTCTAGCATCAATAGCAAATATTCTGAATATGTAAATGAATGTTTTCGCCCTAGACTTTAGTTATTTTTGTTATATAGCACTCAAATAACGATACTACATCTAAGAGTTATTCAACGAGAATGAGGCATATAGAGGTGGTTGAGGTTTAACGAATAAAAATAAAAAACGCGCTATTGATGAACAAAGCGCGTTTAAAACAAATATAAATTATGAGTATTAAAATTGATATTGATAGGTCAAACTAGCACTTCGATTACGAGCCATCATACTTCCACTGAATATAGAATGTTCTACGTATTCTTCATCTAACGCGTTTTCAACGGTTAAAGAAACTCGTTGGCTATTTGACAATTGGTAGCTCGCCGTAAAATCAACAACAGTTACAGCGCCGTGACTATTAGCGTTAGTTAACTCCGCTTGGCCAGGCGAAACACGCAATTCACTTCTATATTGTACGCGTGTTCCTATATAAAGCTGTTCAAATTTTATACCAAATTTTGCTGATAACTGCTGTTTAGGTAAATAGGCTAACTCGTCATTGGCGCTAAGTCCTAAGTTAAGTTGCTGCGCCTGCTGCGTGTATAGGCCATCGCGATAGCTATAATTAAATGACATTGGTAATTCAAAGTTATCAAACTGAGCTGAGTAACCGCCAGATAACTCGAGTGCTGATACTTCGATATCAGTGCTGTCTTGAGTCATCGCAGCACATTCTTCCGAAATAGCGCATCGTGCCAACACATTATCAAACTCACGATAATATCCCTTCAACGATAAATATCCTGCTGTAGTTCGATAGGATAGTCCAATAACCGCTTGATTATTTAATTTTTCAAGTTGTGGAGAGTAAACAGAGATATCGCCACTGACACCTTGTCTCGCGCCAATAAAGCCATACACAGCACTTGAAAATTGATAGCCTAATTTCAAGTTAAATAACGTATGCTTATCATCCTCTCGTCCAAAAGTTCTTTCATCAACATCAAGTCTAAAATCATCAAATTTAACCCAACGTACACCAGCATTTACGTCCCAACGTCCACTACGCCAAGTGTCGGTCAAATAAAATGTATTAATACGTGCTTCTAATTCGCTATTATCAACATCATCTGTAGAGCTTTGTTTCGTCAACAGCAGATCTGGGCTAAGTAAATAGTTATCAACAACCACAGCCTGTTCTAATTCTTCATTTTGATAAGAAAAGCCAAGATTCAGTTGGTGCGCGCCTCTTTGTTGCTCCATGTCCATCTTAAAGCCAGAAGAGACAAAACTAGATTCGACCAAACTTTTGTTTATTAATTGGTTACCTACTGGGTTATCTTCGTAAATAGAGAGAACAGGCGCTACAAAATTAACGCCGAAATCGCCTATTCCGTCAGTTTGATAAAACTTAAGATCACCGCGACGGTAATAAACATCTGTCGTGATTTTTTCACCTGCAAATAAGGATGTTTGATGGCGAATTCCTAACATTAAATCATCGCCACTTATATAATCACCACGTGTTGCACTATATCGATGTCTCGGACGCTCATTAACATCGTCACCACTAATTCCAATGTACGACTCGTCATTTTGGTAATCTTTATAGTGAAGCATTAACTGTGTTATTTGGTTATTCTTTCCGTTATTAACCCGACTTGTTTCATGCATTTTGAGTAACACCTCATTGGCATCAAACTCACCTTTATCACCGTTACTAAATTGACGATGAGAGTCTTGCATACGCTTGTTTACATACAAACGATGTCCAAAGTTTGCTTTCTCACTTCCATGGTCTAATACTAATCCTCGTTGGTTTAACGAACCTAAAGTTAAGGCAAAATTTGCACTATCGGCAATTTGAGGGCCATTTCCAACAATACTCGCGGCAGTCGACGACGGTAACGCCGTATAATCTAATGACTGAACATTATGTTCACCACTAAATAGAACTGGCGTAATGTTTTTTCGACCGCTTAAATAATAAGGTAGTGCATTCCAATTAAGGTTGTCGCTGATTAAAGACACATCATGAGTTAACAGGTCACTATGGTGAGATATTAAAGGATTTGGATCATTAGGCGTTCTGTTTATTGCAAAAATACCGGGAAGCTGATTTAGAACTCTCGCAATATCACTATATAACAATGGTTCAACGACTTGTTTGGTCGTTTTCTTTATTTTCTGCTTCTTATTTTTTATCAACGACATTGGCTTTTTAATCAATGAAATTGTTTTCGGCTCTTCCTGCGCAATCGCACTGCCAACAAAGCTCATGCCGACAGCCATAGCGACCAGTGTTTTTCTAGCGTGAAAAAAAGAGTCATTCATTGTTGTCATATTTTAATTACCTTCCCTTAAAATAGGCATTCATGATGCCTAATAATGCATGTTCCTCTGAAAATTAAATACCTTTAATTTCATTGGTTTCAAGCATTTTAAACTCTTAACAATACAAGAGCCTGTCAATTTAATTCTATCTTCCCAACACTAACAACATTTTCATTAAAATTCGACCTTTGACGATAAATAGCCATAACAAAAGTTTCACATAGTTTGCCTAAAGCTCACAGTTTTCAAAGTTAACGGATCTTATTTATCGCTTTAATAAATAAATACTGAAGCGACAGCGCTTTTTTGCGACAATGTGAAAAATTTTTAAGGCATCCCAATATGATGAACACTATTCTAAATATAAATTCGCAAGAGTTATTGTTAAACCGATTTCCTAAATCCAATGATAAAAATCTCCAAGCTTGGGATTCTGCGGATGAGTATGTCTTACAACACATTGCAGAGCTTAACTTAGACTCCGCCAATATATTCATTCTTAATGATACTTTTGGTACCTTAGCGTGTGCACTAAATGCATATACACTTCATTGGCAATCTGACTCTCACATAGCAAAATGTGCCGTTGAACAAAATCTTGAAGACAATCAATTAACACCGAACATTACGTTTCTTGATAGCCTTACATTGCCTGTGACAGCGCCTGATATTGTGCTAATTAAACTGCCAAAAAGTAATGCAATGCTTGAACAACAGCTTCATCAGATTAACCAAGTGATGACATCAAATACACAAGTGATTGGATTGGCCAAAGCAAAGGATGTCCACACTTCAGGTTTGAAATTGTTTCAAAAGTATATTGGTGAAACAACAACATCATTGGCTAAAAAGAAGTCTCGTCTAATTTTTGCTAAACCAACAGTCAGTAAATTTGATGATAATGCGCAAAAGCTTGTAAGTTGGCCTCTTGAAGGAACAGAAGTCACCATTTCAAATCATGCTGGTGTATTTGCCAATACCCAACTCGATATCGGTGCACGCTTAATGCTAGAGAATATTCCTAACAATCTAGATGATGGATACGCCATTGATTTGGGCTGTGGCAACGGTGTTTTAGGCTTAATGGTGGCACATGAAAACCCTCAAGCGACAGTACGCTTTACTGATGAGTCTTACATGGCTGTAGCAAGTGCTCGACTTAACTGTGAAAACGCATTTGATGATCAGGATCGCTTTGAATTTGATTGGCATGACTGTTTAAGCGATTACGACTATGACCAAGCTGACTTAATTATTTGTAATCCCCCATTTCACCAGCTAAAAACAGTGACCGATCATATTGCATGGCAAATGTTTAATGATGCATTTCGTACGTTGAAACACGGTGGAAAACTTCGTATTGTTGGTAATCGCCATTTAGGTTATCACATCAAGTTACAACGAATTTTTGACAACTGCACCACGATTGCGTCAAATAGCAAATTTGTCATTCTAGAAGCAACGAAACCATAGGCCTACCATGAGAAAACTAACCTTTGTCGGTGTGTTATTAACGATGATCGCTGGCTGCAGTAACGCTCCAAGCCATTTTATCATCAACACAGCACCTGCGATAAGTTCTAACAGTCCAGTCGTAAAAAACATTGCAATCAACGTTGTTGATCCCCGTTCGCGCCAAGCTATTTTACGGTTAACGGACGAAGGAAAACATTCTTACCTATCATCTAATGTTCCGACGGTAGAACTCGTCAAACAAGGCTTTGGTGACCATATCCGCCAGCAACTTGCTATTGGTACAAATCCAAATAGCAACTCAGCACTATCGATAACAATAGATAAAATGGCGCTAAAGTTAGATCAAGGCGTCGTTAGTTATAAAACGCAAAGCTTAATTGTATTTAATATTGCAATCAATAATGATACCAGAACGCTTAATAAGACATTTAAACGCCAAGGCACTAGCAAAGGTCCGTTTAAAGCCGATATAGCGGTACTCGAAAGCGAATTCAGTGCACTGTTAGTACAAATATACAATGATATAAGTAACGATTCGCAAGTTAGATCATACTTAGCAATGTAGGGAGTTTGATAATGAATCTGAGATTGCTCTTTATTACGTTACTATTACCCGTGTCTCTTGGCCTACCGCTAGCTGCCAAAGAGTTAAAAACAACAACAGATGCGATTGATCTTCGCCAACAGTATCGTGGTAGTGACATCCAACCAGATAATGGATTTCCACAAGTAAAATTAATCACGAGTATGGGCGATATTGTTGTTGAATTAAATCGAGAGCGAGCGCCAGTAACCGTCAATAATTTTTTATGGCTAACCAAAAATAAAGAATTCGACAATACTATTTTTCACCGAATTGTGAAAAACTTTGTTGTTCAAGGCGGTGGCGTCTTACCCAGCATGATTCAAAAACCTGATGATTATCTTATAGTTAATGAATCAGGAAATGGATTAACCAATGACTACGGCACCATAGCAATGGCTCGTGAAACTGAAGCGCATTCTGCATCTCGACAGTTTTATTTCAATTTAAAACCTGACGGAAACAACAATTTAAATCCCAACTCTCGCAGATGGGGCTATACTGTTTTTGGAGAGGTAATAAATGGAATTGAAGTGTTAGAAAAGATGAATCAGGTTTATGTTGGCTCTGATTCTAAAAAAGGTTGGGACAATGTTCCTCTTACAAAAATTTATTTAAAGAGTGCAACGATAATCGCGCAGTAATGTCGATGAGTCAGCGAGGAAGATTTATCGCGCAAGCAGCCAAGGGAGAGAATAATTGAGTATATATATTTTGACACCCGAACTGTTTATAAAACAAAAAGCACAACAATTAGCCTACGTCGTCAATCAATTGATGGAACGAGCAATCCCATTCTCAGAAGTGCATATTATTGTTTGGGATATATTAGAAGAATGGAATAGGCTCGATAAAGATGACACTGACACGTTAAGTGATTTTGAACGCGTTTTTTGGCATCTGTTTTATACAATACAGTTTGAAACCGAAGGTGATTTAGCAAATAATAAACACCTACGTTTATCAATTAGTAAATGCTGTCAATACCTTAAGCAGCCAGAATTATCGCCTCCACAAGGTTGCGTTGGTGTGAGACCTTAAAAAGTATTGAGCAATAAAAAACGCGATCATCAATGATAATCGCGTTTTTTATTGCCTGTCAGAGCTATTTAACTTGTATGGTTTTTAAGTCCAATAGTTTGTTTTTTATGCTGACTTTTCTAATTCTTTGTCGTGCCACGGTGCAACTTTCAGTAACATTAACATGCCTGGAATTGCCAAACCAACACATAAAAAGTAGAAGCCAGTCCAGCCAATTTGCTCAACAATAAGACCAGTTGAAGCATTAGCAAAGGTTCGAGGTAAGGCAGTTAACGCACTAAATAATGCAAACTGCGTTGCGGCAAATGTCGGGTTGGTTTGCTTAGCCATAAAGGCGACAAATGCAGCGGTGCCCAACCCCACACCGAGATATTCAAACCCCATAGCAAATGCCAATGCATAAACGTTGTTTCCAATTTCGGCAAGGGCGGCAAACCCAAGAATACTAATGATTTGCACAAACCCAAATAACCATAAGGCACGACTGATACTTAATTTAAGCATCACTATACCGCCAACAGCTAATCCAACCATCATGGCAATCAAGCCAGCGCTCTTTGCCACAACACCAATTTGTGTTTTGGTGAATCCCATGTCGATAAAAAATGGGGTTTGTAGTGCAGTAGCCATGCTATCGCCCAGTTTATAAAGCACTAGAAATAGCAAAATAAACAACGCACTCTTCAAGCCTTCGCGATTAATAAAATCTTTAAAAGGCAGGACAACTGCATCTTTAATGCTTTTAGGCGCATTGTGTTCAATATGAGCTTCCTTGATACACAAGGTGACGCCAACACCAATGAACATAAATGCTGCGACAATGATAAAGACGGTATTCCACGGCATATGATCGGCAAGAATAAACGCTAGAGAACCAGGTATTAAACCTGACACACGATAGGCTTGTACATTTAATGAGTTACCAAGACCTAATTCTTGATCTGACAAGAGTTCACGTCGATAGGCATCGATAACAATATCTTGGCTAGCACTAAAAAACGCCACCGCTGCAGCTAAATAAGCCACAGACCATATATTCATGGTTGGATCAATAAACCCAAACGCCGCAATGGACACTAATAACGTAATTTGTGTGACTAACATCCAGCCACGTCGTCGTCCTAGAAATGGAAAACTAAATCGATCAAGCGCTGGTGACCAAACAAACTTCCACACATAAGGAATGCCAATCAATGAAAATAAACCGATTTCGGCGAGGCTAACACCTTCGTCACGCAACCATCCTGGCACTAACTGATATAGTACAAACAGCGGTAAACCTGAACTAAACCCTGTAAAAATACAAATGAGCATGCGGCGATTAAATATCGCCTCTTTCATCGACAACTTGGTCATTAATGGCCTTAAATCTAGTCTCTAAAGTTTTCGAATTGGAACGGTTGCTCTGCATCACTTTGACGTATTAATGCCATAACCGCTTGCAAATCATCACGCTTCTTACCGGTGACTCTTAGTTTTTCACCTTGAATAGCCACTTGCACTTTAATCTTAGAGGCTTTGATTTCTTTCACTAGCTTCTTCGCCACTAGTGATTCAATACCCTCTTTAAACTTCACATTACTCGAAAATGTCTTGCCTGTATGTGTCGGTTTTTCATCGACTTCCATCGCTAGGGTATCAACATTGCGACGTACAAGGTTTGCCCTAAAAATATCAAGCATTTGATTAATTTGAAAGTCATCTTCGGCTTTTAATACGGCAACTTCACCATTTAATTCAAAGCTTGCTTCTTTACCACGAAAATCAAAACGGGTTGCTAATTCTCTATTTGAATTATCAACGGCATTTCTTACTTCGGTAATTTCTATTTCTGATACGACATCAAATGATGGCATGGACTGCTCCAACAATTGTTAACAATTAATCACGAGATATTAGCAGTTTTAACCTGAATAAACAGTGGCTAAATTTACTATAAAACTAATTGTTATCAATTACCTTGTGATAAAGTAGTGTTAGCTAAAATTTTACCTAAAAAACAAAGGAAACAAGTTGGCGTCATTTATCTCAACCCTATGGCACAGTCGTGCATTTTCACTATCGATTCTTACTATCTCGATATTAGTCTTCTCATATTTATTTTTTAGCCAACAGAGCTTGCCGCAGAATATTCCAAATTCAGATAAATACGGTCACATCATCGTTTTTTTCTGTCTTAGTGTATTGATTTACAAATGCTTCAACATTGCGCGTATTTGGCAGGTTTTGATATTAGTTTCTTACGGTATAGCTGTAGAATGTGTTCAACATTTCATCCCTTATCGCTCAGGTGGTCTTGATGATGTAGCCGCTGACGCACTGGGTGTTGCTTTATTTTATCTACTTACCTTAAGCCCCAAATTTAAAGCTATTTTTAATCAAAAGACACATGATTAGTCCTTTAATACAAGATAAACGTGTTGTAAAACATATCGCCATCCTAGGTCATGGCGCTATCGGATTATTATGGGCTCATTCGTTAGTTGCTTTGGGCCATCGAGTGACGCTGCTAAGCCACCGTCTTATTCTGCCACCAAGCAAACAGCAATTTGTTACTCGTGATGGTAAGGAACTAATTAATCATCTAATTTTTAGTCATAACTTTCCTGAATCTGTTGATCTTGTTCTAGTAACGACCAAGGCTTATCAAGTTCATTCTGCCCTTTTGCCTCACTTACATAAGATTTCTGTTCCTATTATGCTATTACATAACGGCATGGGGGCAATTGATACCCTAGCCATTGATTGTCAACATCAAGTTATATTGGCCACGACGACACACGGCGCGTTAAAAAATAACAATACATTGACTCATACAGGAGTAGGTAACACCATCATCGGAAATTATCAGAACACTGAAGAAGGACTTCTGGAAGAATGGCAACAGTTATTAAACAATGCATTACCAAGTGTTGAAACGCATTCAAACATTCGACAATCTCTGTTGTTAAAGCTAGCTATCAATTGCGTTATTAATCCGTTAACCGCAATCCATCAGTGTAAGAATGGCGAATTGCTCAACAGTGATTTCCAGCCTCAAATAGATAAACTAATCGCAGAATTACAGCAAGTTATTAGTAAACTCGATAATGATTGGCCCCATGATGAGATCTCATTAAAGAAATTGATTATGGCCGTTGCTAAAGCGACTGCTGATAACTATTCGTCGATGGCACAAGATATTAAATATCAACGGCGTACAGAAATTGAATTTATTAATGGTTATTTAGTATCAAAGGGTCGTCAACTAGGTATTAACTTAATAGAAAATAGTAAATTAATCGCCACATTAACCAAAAAACACTTAAGTCAATAAACTATCAAAAGTCGACACTATGAAGATAAAACACGTAACACCTTCTATTAAAATATTCTTTGTTAGTTTAATTGCCCTATCATTAGCCGGTTGGAAGTTTGGTTTCTATCTAGGTGCTTATGACACTATATTTTTCCATTATGTATTTAGCGTTTGGTTCATTTCGCTTGCGTTCGTATTAGCTTTTTTCTTTCTACCAAAAGCAGAACGTCCATTTAATGCTTCAGCGCTATTTCCATTGATTATGCCTACTTTATGGCTCATTTTAGAAATCACTAAAGCTGTGACGCCAGATAGTATTTTCATTTATTACATTTCATTATTTTTCGGCGTTATAACGTTATGTTTTTGTGTGCCTTATATCGTGTATTTATTGATTTCGATAACGCAATCTGAAGCGTTAAATATTCAACCTAAAAACCTGCTGTGGTATTTAGTGTTGACGGTATTTATTATTTTTTCCATCGCCTATTTTGTTGGAAAGAACCATCGCTTATTTTTAACATGTCACGACTTTGAAATCAGTGGGGAAGCAGTGCCATCTAATTGTTGGCGAAATACAGCGGATAGTAATTAGCATTGAAGTTGTATAGAAAACCAACGTCACAGCACAAATTCTTACTATCAGACTTTTTATCTGCTGTCGTTGTAGTAATATCCTCACTTCTTAAATGGATATATCGACAAATGTCGGTAACTTTTACTCTTTGGCAGAAATAACGTGTCCCGCTCATCAGGTTTTACATTAATAGAATTAGTTGTCGTCATTATGATTTTATCAATTTTGGCGATTTCTGTGCTCCCCAAGATTGTCGACTTTTCTAAAGATGCGCGTATTGCAATGGTTAAGAGTGAAGCAACGGCTTTAAAATCAGGGGTTAGCTTAGCTCGTCAAAAATGGCGTTTACTTGGCTCTCCTAGCAATAAAGATGCACGTGATGACGTCCAACTTTGGGGAACAGGAACTTCAGGACAGGTCGATTTTAATATTGAAGGATGGCCAGCTCAAAGCTACTCTCTTGGCGACTCAGTACTTACAACTGACGGCCCAGACGACTGCCTATCTGTGTATTCAGTATTAGTTCAAGATGGTGATGCAAAGGCTGGCTTATCAGAAGATGCTCAATTTATAGTGACGAAGCCAGTCGCTTGCACCTATACGTTAGTGGCTGATCCAACATTAAGTTTTACCTATCAACCTCTCACGGGTGAAGTTAAATTCGTTGAGAATTGATTTTCATTACTAAGGAATATCATGCGACCTATTAATCTCATCATGTTACTTAGTTTGATAGTAATGGTTACTGCATTTTTCCAGCGCAACAGCTTGTCTACTGATATAAGCTTTGATGAGAAGCTTAACAATGAGCCACATCAAGTTAATACAATTGAAACTCCTTTTACGGTATCGACCAAACAACAAACTTACTTTATCGAACCATTATACGATTACACACTATACGGCTTAGTCGTTTCTCTTAAACAGCATAACGGTAACACTGGGCTCCATAAAGCGTGGAATGACCACCTTAATGTCGCAGACTTATGTGTTGTGTGGAGTGACACGGCGTTTAGTCCTCACCTCAATAAAATCGAATTTTGGAATGGTCAGTTTACCTGTTTCTTTCAAACAAGTGACCGTCAAGCATGGAAGAGTTTTAACGGTGCGCAGTTATCAAATAATCATTTAATCACCGATAACGAATACTTGCGCGAAAAAATCAAAGAGATTGGTATTGGCGATCAAATCAGAGTTAGTGGTTGGTTAGCTAAATATCGAAATAAAAATGGTAACAAGCGCGGAACCAGCATTGTAAGAACAGACACTGGTAACGGCGCTTGTGAAACAATTTACGTTAATGATGTTCAAATACTAACGTCATACATTAGCCATTGGCGTATCGCGATGTATGTCAGCTTATGCATATTTGTATTAAGTATATATCTTTATCTTAGAGCGCCAATACGAAACCATTGATAGCTATTTTTAAGAACAGCTGGGTATCTTCTCCAAGGCACCGCTCATATCTACCAGCTCTAAATCTTCGGTGAATATAAAAAACTCTTCGTCTTTTTCAAGCTTTACATACATATTTAGCTTAGAATCATTAATCGAAAAGTTCTCATCGCGACATGCTGATTCGACTTTTAATCCGAAACTTCCTACTCCATCATCAGAATTTTCACGATACTTTTTAACCGCTTGTTGTTCGTTATACATCGTTAATGCATCTTCTTTAGACAATTGCAAGATCGTCATATTGTCCCCTCGTAGCACTTCCTTAGCGAGTTTAGGAGGCAATTGATAATTAGGATTCACTTGCACTAAAAACCGATGTTTAAAGCTGTCTTTTTCTTCTTTCGCTTTAAAGGCAAAATCAACAATGAGATCTCCAGTACGAACTTTCATTCCTCGCGGCACCTTAACCGCCACAACTAATTCTCTTGGATCAAATTCAAGCGGGCTAAAATTCATCATTTTGTACATGGTAGATAATGGAATGCTGGTACACGCTGTAATCAACAGTGTGGCTGCGACTAAGATAAGTCCTTTTAAGTTCTTCATCTAACTGTTCTCTTTTTAAATATAGTGAAACGATACGACTCACATAGAATAATATCGTTCCACATACTTAAGAGATGTTAGGAAAAACGCGCGTTAACGGCGGCGATTTCCGCCGCTTCGGTTACGATGTTTATTACTGCCGGATTGACGCTTGCCACCTGCGCGCTCGTTGGCACGACGTTTCTTCGCAGACTTGCTATTTTTATTAACACTGCTGGTTTTAGTTAAATCTGGTTCATAACCGGGATACCAAGCTTGAGGAAGTTTCTCATCAACGATGCTCTCGATTTCTTCTAATAACCACTCTTCATCAATGCTCATTAATGATACAGCTAGCCCCGTATTACCCGCACGTCCCGTACGGCCAATGCGGTGGATATAATCTTCAGCAATATAGGGTAACTCATAGTTGATGACGTAATTGAGTTGTTCAATATCCAGTCCTCGCGCTGCAACATCGGTTGCAACCAGGGCACGTGTTTTACCACTTTTAAACTCTTCTAATGCCTTATCCCGAGCCCCTTGAGATTTATCGCCGTGAATAGACTGAGTTTTCACGCCGTCTTTACACATCTCTTTAGCAAGTGCATCAGCCCCTTGACGAGTACGAACAAAGATAAGCACCTGTTGCCAGTTTTTTGAGCCAATCATAAATGACGTTAACTCACGCTTTTTATCTTCATCAACGTTATAAATGATCTGCTCAATTTGCGCGGCAGTTGTATTACGTTGAGCAACTTCAATAAGCTCAGGTTTATTTAAGAAGCGTTTCGACAAGTCGATAATCGCATCATCAAAAGTTGCTGAAAATAACATGGTTTGACGAGAATCAGGTACGCGCTTAAGAATGCGTTTAATATCGATAATAAAACCCATATCAAGCATGCGATCGGCTTCATCAAATACTAAATATTCCAATGCGTCTAAATCAAAAGTCCCTTTAAATAGCAAGTCAAGTAATCGCCCCGGTGTTGCCACCAATACATCACAGCCATTTTTAAGCGCTGCAATTTGCGGGTTTAAACTTACGCCGCCATAAGCCAGTTCAACATTAATCTCACTACCGTTAGCATACGCTTCAAAGCTTTTACTAACTTGCTGAGCAAGTTCGCGAGTTGGAGTAAGCACTAACGCACGTACCGTCTTATCAAGACGTTTACGCTGTGATAACTGTTCTATTATAGGCAACGCAAACGCACCGGTTTTCCCCGTCCCCGTTTGCGCCCCAGCCATCACATCACGCCCTTCAAGAATTAAAGGAATTGCTTTTTCTTGCACTGGCGTTGGTGTTTCATAACCAAGTTCACTGACTATAGCTTGAAGGTGTTGACTGAGGCCTAAATTATTGAAGGTCATCTTAATTTCTCGGAAATGTTAAAGTTGCTTGAAATGCTTAAGTTGGGGCTTATCCCGTTTTTAGTTGCCTTAAACTCAAGACTTGCGATTCAAAAAATCATGGATGATTTTTTAGCTTTTTCCGCAAGGATGCGGAAAAAAAGCGTGAATGTTAAGCAAGTTGCAAAGTTTAAGATAAGCAACTAATGTACGGGTCGCCTTTCTTTTGGTTACTTTTCTTTGTAAGTCTCGTCCTAAGACTTATCGCTTCGCGACCTGCTAAAGCAGTCCTAGAATATTCCTGATATTCTAGTGGCGATGCACAAATTTGTCAGGAACAAATTTGAACAGCACCACGCTGGCCCGCTAGGGTGAAATACACGGATGTATTTCATATAAAAAGTAACTGGTGCGCATATGATAAACTCAACTAATTGACAACTCTCAATTGCGCATCAAAACTTAGGTTTAGCCAATTAATGACGGATTGTTATCGACGATAAACCTTAATATTACTAAACCCTTGTTCAATTAAGAACAACGCCTGTAACTTACTCATCACACCGCGATCACAGTAGAATAAATATTGCTTAGACTGATCTAAATCGCCAAATTTAGTCGCCAACTTATAAAACGGTAAATGCTGAACTTCAACACCGTCAATTTCTAACGGGTTTTCGTCTTCTTCGTCAGGTGAACGCACGTCAAGGATGATATCATCACTGCCAAACTCAGACACAGTTTCAACTTCACTAACCACTTCTTTAGTTTCGTTAGCAATGTCGCGAATATCCATCATTACTGAATCTTCTAATGCTTTTTCAAGCACAGCAAAATCAAAGTTTGCTTCTTCAGCTTCAATTTTCGACATCACCGCTTTAACGGTTGGTTTCTGCGAGATAACACCGCAATACTCAGGCATCACTTCTGCAAATGGTTTAGTACCAATCTTGTCAGCAATATTGATAATATCTTGCTTATCATAAGCTGTTAGCGGGCGTAAAATTAGCGTGTCGATACTCTTATCAATAACACCGAGATTTGTTAGTGTTTGGCTTGATACTTGACCTAAAGATTCACCAGTTACCAGGGCTTCAACTTTCATTTTCTTAGCAACTTGTTCAGCGGCGCGCATCATCATACGTTTTAAAATAACGCCCATTTGGCTGTTTTCTACTTTTTCTAGGATCTCGCCAACAACACCTTCAAACGGTACTGTTACAAATTTCACTTTATGTGAGGCACTAAAGCGATCCCATAAATAATAAGACACCTGTTTAACACCGATTTCGTGTGCAGCACCACCAAGATTAAAGAAACAGTAATGGGTTCGCGCACCTTTTTTAATCATCATGTAGCTGGAAACGCCAGAATCAAAACCGCCAGACATTAACGATAAAACATCTTCTTGTGCCGGTAATGGGCTGTCTCTTATACACATCTCCGAGCCCACGAGACTAGGCATGATCTCGTA
>CAJXRU010000068.1 GCA_913060565.1 uncultured Gammaproteobacteria bacterium
TTTGGCGCGCTTCTCGACTTGCTGAAATCGAGCATCTTCATGTAGCTTGGGTATAGAATAATAGAAAGGATTTCTTAAAACGAGCAGCGAAACGAACGACTGTGATGCCATTTAAATAGCACGTCAATCGCTCGTAAAATGGGATTAACTCGTTGTCACCCATAAGATTAGCGCATCTTCTTTGCTGGTCGAAATTAAGCAGTGCCCCATCATGGCATCATAATAAGCACTATCGCCAACCGTTAACTTGGTTGGCTCATAAAACTCGGTATACAACTCAACTTCACCTTCCAGTATCAACAAAAACTCTTCCCCTTCATGACGTACCCAGTCACCATAATCATCAAACGAACGCGCATGAACGCGAGAGCGATATGGCATCATTTTCTTCTGGCTAAGTTGAGTAGACAACAACTCATGTTCATACGTCGGCGTTAAATGAGGAACACCCTGACCAGATTTAGTCACATCACGGCGCCCTGTTGCTTGTGCTTTTTCTGGTTTGGTAAATAACTGCGGAATATCAATATTCAAACCCGCTGCTAACTTTTGCATAACAGCAAAGGTTGGTGATATTTGCTCGTTTTCAATCTTAGATAATGTTGAACGCGCTAATCCCGTTAATTTACCTGCTTCTTCTAACGTCAGATTATTTTGCTTACGAATTGCTTTGACTTGTTTACCCAATTGCATCTTTTCTACCGGACGTTCTTTTTGTTCATTATCGGCAACAGTCATTGAGGGGTAAATATCGGTAGTCATTAATAAAGTCCATACATAAAGCTTATTTGAGATGGGGGCAATTGTTACATAAAAAATAGACAGTAGAAATACCTTAGCAAAAGTTTACTACAGTACAATTTATTAACAATTTACAAACAAAGGTTTCCAATTGGAAACTTTTCCTCTATTATGTGGAAAACAACCTAATAAGAGAACGATTATGAAAAGTAATTACAGCTCATTCGAACTAGAACATTTCTTCGCATCAGGTTTAGCAGCAACTGATGGTGCCGTACAAATGGCAATCGAATTAGAAAATAAACGTCAAGAGCAACAAATTGAATTGATCGCTTCTGAAAACATCGTTTCAAAAGCCGTAATGGAAGCGCAAGGTAGCGCATTAACAAATAAATATGCTGAAGGTTATCCTGGTCGTCGTTATTACGGCGGTTGTGAATACGTAGATATCGTTGAGCAACTAGCTATTGATCGCGCAAAACAAATCTTTGATTGTGAGTTCGTAAACGTACAACCACACTCAGGCGCACAAGCTAATGGTTCAGTATTCCAAGCACTATTAACGCCAGGCGATACTATTTTAGGTATGTCACTGGATGCAGGTGGTCACCTGACTCACGGTGCACGCCCAGCGCAATCTGGAAAATGGTTTAATGCTGTACAATACGGTGTTCGTGAATCTGATCTCGCAATTGATTTCGACCAAGTATTAGAACTTGCTCGTGAGCACAAACCAAAACTAATCATTGCCGGTGGTTCTGCTATTCCTCGTCAAATCGACTTTAGCCGTTTCCGTGAAATTGCTGACGAAGTGGGTGCATACCTAATGGTTGATATGGCACACATCGCCGGTCTTATTGCGACAAACCATCATCAAAACCCATTGCCATACGCTGATGTAGTTACGACAACAACTCATAAAACATTACGTGGTCCACGTGGTGGCATGATCTTGACTAACAACGAAGACATCGCTAAGAAAATTAACTCAGCGGTTTTCCCTGGTCTTCAAGGTGGTCCATTAATGCATGTTATCGCTGGTAAAGCGGTTGCATTAGGTGAAGCACTAGAGCCTGAGTTCCACTCATACATCTCTCAAGTGATTACCAATGCTAAATCATTAGCTAATACGCTAATCTCTCGCGGCTGTGACATTGTTACTGGCGGCACAGACACTCACTTAATGCTTGTTGATCTACGTCCTAAAGGGCTAAAAGGTAATGCAGCAGAAGAAAGTCTAGAGCGTGCAGGTATCACTTGTAACAAAAACGGCATTCCATTTGATCCAGAAAAGCCAATGGTTACTTCAGGTATCCGTCTTGGTACGCCAGCAGGCACAAGCCGTGGTTTCAGTGAAGAAGACTTCATTCAAATTGGTCACTGGATTGGTGATGTATTAGATGGTCTAGCAAGCAACCCTGAAGACAACAGCGCTGAAGAGCAACGTGTTTTAGGTTTGGTACAAGAGCTTTGTGAAAAATACCCTTTATATCGTTAATTCCCCAATAAACGATAAGTAACTATGTAAAACGGCTCTTGTGAGCCGTTTTTTATTTTCTAATCTCGAGCGTTAACTCGCAAAATCTAAATAGCGATTTACAAAGGGATTAGATAACCGTTGCGGTGAAATTTTTTCAATAATTTCTAATGCTGCGCTCGTGCTCTTAACTGCTTCTTGATATGACGTTCCTAGCTTTGAAAAAGAGTCACTACTGGCCAATTTGGTGAGTTCAGATTGTGCTTGGCTAATATCTTGTTTGAAGTTGGGTGATGTTTTGGCTTTTTCGACATCAGACAAAATAGTCATTGCTTTATCAAGACCAACAGACAATGAAATGTTAGTGGCTGACGGCTTAGCGCCCTCTTCTGTTTTATCAACGGCTTTTTTGATATCTCGTAGATAATCCACCAAACTTGCTGGCTCTTTATCTTCTTCTTTTTCGAATCGCGATTTAAATAAAGAACTGCCCTTCATTGATTGATATTCATCGTCTGAAATAAGGCCAAATTCATGCACTTTTTCAATCAGTGCCTTGGTATCAATTTGACTGAAATTACCATGGGAAAAAAATTGTTCGCTAATGGCGTGTAGCTTTTGAGAACGGCTCGAAAGATTCAAGCTTTCACCAGCGCCAGCATCGGATGCTTTATCTTTGCTGACTTCACTCAGTGGTGTGACTTTGTCAGCTTTTTCAACTTGACTATCACCTGTCGACTGGGGATATCCCGTGTTTACTAAGCTATTGTAGAGTCCAATTGAATTCATCGCCGTTACTCACCGATTTTTGACACCATTAAAAGATAGCAAAACAAAGCAATAGTTGAGCCAATTCGCCATCGAGTTGTGAGTAGGATTTTGTTACACTGAGATCAATTCCAATAAGTGATCAATAATCGTGTCTAGTAAGCAGCAATTACACCCCAAAAATAAACATCGTGGTCAATATGACTTTACCAAGCTCGCGAAATCAGAGCCTAAGTTGGCCGCGCATATTATTAGTAACAAACTGGGAAAACCGTCGATTAACTTTGCCAATAGTGTTGCTGTGAAATTGCTTAACCGCGCTATTTTAAAGACCGATTATCAAGTCTCTGGTTGGGATATTCCGACGGGATTTTTATGCCCACCTATTCCGGGGCGCGTTGATTACATTCATTATCTCAATGATTTATTAATGGCGACTCACCAAAACAAAGCAATCAATGGTAACAATGTCCGAGTGCTTGATATTGGCACCGGTGCAGGTTGTATTTATCCACTGTTGGGGCAGCGCGCATATCAATGGCAATTCGTCGCCAGTGATATTGACGAGAAATCTATCACTTCCAGTCGTAATATTTTGGCGCAAAACACATCAATGGAACAACAAATAAACCTGAGATTGCAACCTAATAGCCAGCATATATTCGAAGGGATAATTAACGCGGATGACTTTTTTGACTTAACGCTGTGTAATCCTCCTTTTCATGAGTCAATGGCGCAAGCTAATGCCGGCAGTGAGCGAAAACGTCGTAACCTTGGCACCAATAAAAGCGGTGATAGTAAGCTTAACTTTGGCGGCCAAAATGCAGAGCTTTGGTGTAAGGGCGGCGAAAAAGCCTTTGTCGGAAAAATGATTGCTGAAAGTAAATCGTTTGCCCATCAAGTGCTGTGGTTTAGCTCGCTAATTTCTAACAAAGACAATGTGAGGCCGCTGAAAAAGAAGTTAGAAAAAGCAGGTGCGCTAGAGGTTAAAGTCGTCAACATGGCTCAAGGACAAAAAGTCAGCCGCTTTTTAGCGTGGAGCTTTTTGACACCATCACAACAACGTAAATGGTGTCAAACGAGATATTAGCAGGCTGTAGCTTATCTCAAAAACTGATAATGCGGACCTCGAGCCGGCGATGCCGTAATCGCATGCATAAATTCTTCAAGTGCTTTTAATTCCTCTGCATTGAGGTTTAGTGGCTTTAACAAGTGAGATGTTTTAGGCGACATAGGATCGTCTTTATCTTCTCGCTGAGGGATACCACCAGCATTGTAGATATTCATAATTCCATCCATGCCAGCAAAAAATCCATTATGCATCCACGGTTTATTGTTCATTACGCCGCGCAAACTTGGAGTTTTAAATTTACCAACATCTGCCGGATCTTTGGTAACCGTGTAGCGCCCTAAATCTTGATATTTACGCTTGTAATACGTAAGCCCAATATTGTGAAACTGCTCATCGCTAAACGTGGCGCCGTTGTGGCAATTTAAACATCCCGCTTTGGTTCTAAATAAATGAAGTCCGTGCAATGCTTGATCAGACATACTCGCCAACATAAATTTTTTACGTTGCGGTGATTGTTCACTAATACCATTTAGAAATCGGTCAAAATTAGATGAGCGAGAAATTAAGGTTCGTTCAAAGGTCGCAATAGCTTGCCCAATGAGCGTTGCCGTTATTTTCTCTTGCCCAAATACAGACTTGAATGCGATTTGATATTCTTTAATACCGTTTAATCGCACTTCAAGCTCCGGCAAGGTAAAGTTCATTTCAACAGTATCTTGAATAGGCATCAAAGCCTGCGCCTCAAGCGTTGGTGCACGACCATCCCAAAATAATTGTTTGCGAAATGCAACATTTTCAATAGCTGGAGAATTGCGCACGCCAGTGCGTCTGTTGTGACCAAATGATACTTGTCGACCGTCTCCCCAGCCTAAGTCACGGTCGTGACAACTGGCACAGGCAATTTGCCCAGAGCGAGATAGTTTAGGATCGTTAAATAGCTTTTCACCCAAACGCATTTTTTCCACAGAAAATGGATTATCAGTTGGAAAAGCGGGGGTAGGCACTAACCCTAATGGCCGATGCTCAATGCCTTCGCGTAACTGTGGTTTAGGCCATTGATTGATGGGTTTGCTGTAGAGTACTCTCAATTGCTCAATGCTCAATGGAGTTGCAGTAGTTTGTGCAACAACGCTCTGAGTTGTTATCAACAATGCGATTAATAAGCCAATAAAAGCGCTCAAGAAGTTTACGAATGTGTTCACGGAAAGACCTGTTTACTATTACTTAAATGAGGGCCTTTACTTGTGACAAAGGCCCTACTGTGAGTGTTAATGTTTGTAGCTAATACCTAACCAAAAGCGACGCCCCAACTCTAAACCGGTTGTTTTGGGTGCTATTTGATAAGTGCGTTTGTTGAGTAGATTTTCGCCGTCAAATGACAGTACAACTTTGTCTTCGCCAAAAATATCGAATGAATATTTTATGCTGCCGCTGAGCAGCCAAAATGCAGGACGCTCACCAGCAATATACAGCTGATATTCACGTTTGGATGGCGCACACCCATTACAAATGGTGGTTGCCTGTGTGTAAGACTCAAACTGATTAGTGGCGTAAATAATATCTTGTTTGCCATTATAACGCGCCGCGGCAGACAAGCGCCAAGCGCCCCACTCTCCACCCCAACCTAAGTTAGCAACAATCGGACGATTAAAGTCGCGACGCTCAAGACCGAGATCATTGCGGGTTATTAGCGCATCCTTATTGCGCCCTTCTTCGTCCAGCGTGCGCAAAAATACAAGTTCACTATCGTCATAATCAAAGTTGAGTAGATCTTTAGAGCCGTCAAAATCGATGGTTTGGGTTTTGCCGTCAAAGGTTGAGCGATCGACTTTACTCACTGCATGCGAAACATTAAATTGCACATGTTGATTGTCAAAATTAGCCATCCAACTCAACGATATTCGTTCGTACTCACTACTACCACTATTTCCGCCAAATAATACCGATTGCCCTTGCTCATTAAAACCTTTAACACGAGTAATGCTGTCTTTATTTTTGCGGCTTAGCCACTTGGCTTCCAAGGTGCCACCGAGTAACTGAGCGCGATACGCTAAGGTTAACTCGTCACTAAACGGTGTTTTGGTATCTGTGTATTCATAGCCATAGCCAGACGTGAGCTTAGCTGCCTCCCATTGCCCAGGACGATTGTTAAGCAGCTTGCGCACTTCTTCACGCATTGGTGTCATGGCTTGGTTTAGCTTGTAGTTTGCGACATCACCTTGATAGTAGCGATTAACGCCCAAGGTAATGGCTTGCGTTGCGTCTTCGTCTAGATCAAACTTAAATCGCGCGCGTGGTGCTAGGGTGTGATTCTTGAAAAAATCATTGTATTCATAGCGCAAGCCAACGACTGCCGTTAATCGGTGCCAATCAATTTCATCTTCAAGATACATCGATAGGTAATTAACTTTAGCTTCTGCATTGCTTTGCGGCGAGACTTGACGTCGCTGAAAATATTGCCCTGTTTGTGCGATATTTTCGTCAAACAGTAATACATCTTCAGGATTAGTAAAGTCAAACGGACGCCCCAGCTCAGCTTCTAACTCTGATACTGGACGATGATAACGTGTTTCAACACAATCGAGTGTATAGCCATTACAGTTGATATCTGGCGAAACGACAACGCCGTTATATATCACTGAATCTTCTAGGCGATCGAATTGAGTGCGCTGATGCTCTAGCTGATAGCCGAAGTTAAATTGTTGATAGCCCCAGCTATGACGCAGTGCATTAAGGACAAAGTCTTGTGAAAAAGTCACAGTGTCTTGGATTTTTTCAATATCGCCATAACCACCTTCGGCACTGACCGAGCTTTCGGTGTATTCGCCCCAACTTTTTCCTTCGGCATTAGCCCACAATAAGCGTTGTGATGAGGTTTCTTTGTTGTTGGTACTGCGACGCCAAGACAAGGAACTGTCAAAATCCCCCCAATTGCGATTGGCCTGCCATTGCCCTGTTAGCACAAGACCACCGCCAGTGGTGGTGTAATCACTATTTAGCGCATTTGTATCAAAATAGTCTGCGTCAAATGGCGCATACAATAGGCTAACAGTGACTAAGTCGTTAGTAGTTAAATTATTGTGATATTTCACCATCGCGTTATAGTTCTTTTGAACTTGCAGGCGATAAGTGCCCAACTGATCGAACGACTCTTTTGATTCAAGCATTTGGATCTGCGTGCTAATGCCGCTTTGTCCATCGATTGGCGCAGAATAATAGGCGCTGAAATCGCGTTTGCTAAAGTCGGGGATCGGCAATGTGTCATCACCACTAAAAGTTGGGGCGTAAAAACGTTGATACTCTACAAAACTGCCCGCCGTTTGACGGTAGCTAAATCCATACTGCGTTTTTTGCTCAGCATTCTTGGTTTGTGCTAGTACTAAACCACCAGAAAATTGACCAAATTTTGCAGGGATATTACTGTCGTAAACAGTCACTTCATCTAGCAATTGCAGATTAATAAAGACTTCTTGACTGTGTCCAACAACATCCTGCAGCAAATTACGATCTGCGGTGGCGTTACTGGTATTAAGTTTGGAGTTATTATTAATGCCATCAATACTGTAGCCAGATTGTTGGCCATAACTCCCCGCAATAGACACTTCAGGCGGCTTTATATTTGATACTTGGCCTGATTGATAAGCTGACTCACCATATTGCACGCCTGGCAACACGCCCAGCAAATCATTGAGGTTGCCATTACCAAAGTTATAGTCTTCAATCAGTTTTTGGTCGAGGGTATATGACCCCTCACTCGATTGTGAAATGGGGTTAACGCGTTGGCCTACGACTTTAATTCGCTCGATTGGCTTTAAACATTGCTTATCATCCTTGGCACATTGCTTATTCGACACTGAATCTTTTTGTTGTGCAGTTTTTGCAAGTTCTACTCGCTTAACTACGTCAACTTTATCATCACCAAACGCAACAGTAGCTAGCACAAGGCTAGCTACAGGTAACATATTTAAAAACTTCATGTTTTTATTGTTTAGTGCTATCTAACGGGAAGCCATCCACGTCATCATTCACACCGTCGTTGTCACTGTCTTCATCAAGAGTTAAGCCCGAAGCATCAATCATTGCTTGCGTTGCAAAAGCTGCAAAGAAGTTTGGTTTACCATCTTTGTCAGTATCTACACTTGCAATGTTGGTGCGAGTAAAGTCGTCCCATGTACTCATTGCAGAAGCAGTTGCACCGCTGATTACATCTTTTTCGACAGTTCCTAACGCTTCGTTGTTGGCGATAGCAAAGGCGGCTTCGAATTTACCTAAACGAACAAGCTGATCTGCATACTTCGGCAAGAAATTCAGCTTAAACTGCAATGCTGAATCTTCTAAATCAGCCATGTTCACTTTAATAAATTCGTGCCATGTGTTGCTTGCTGTTGCAAATGCGGCCGGCGCATCTGCATTTACTCCCACTTGTGCGCGAATTGCTTTAACAAATCCTAGGTAGTTACTTTCAACTCTACTTGAGTTAAAGTATTTCGCAGTCACTGCGCCTTTGTCTTGCTCTGCGGCGTCAGTTTCAAGTTTGCGTATTAACTCAAAGGCTCGGTTATACATACCTTGTGCTTGCGAATACTTCTTGGCTTTGTAGTAGCTGTATGCCACGTTAGTAAACAAACTTACTTTGTCTGAGTTTTCTTCCGCTTTTTCGATATTTTCTTCGATAACAGCCAGATGTTTTGTAATGACATCTTGATCATCTAGCACCAGTGCAAAATACAACATGGAAGCTTGAGCATATACGGCGTCATCAATTTCAACTTTGGTACCATCAACTCCATTGCTGTATCTCGTTAAGGCAATATTGCTACAACTAGCAAATGACGCTTTCATGGCATCTATGTGAGCTTGAGACTGTGTGCGATTGCTAATTTCCTCAAACTCTTCCAGCACCATTTCACAGCCAGTAGCGCCAATAACGAAAATTTGCTGATCATAGTTTTCTTCTAAATAAGCATCAGATGCTAGAATTTTAGTGCCTTCATTAAGCATGACCACCGCATTGTCGTACTGTTGTTTTTGCTTAAATACGAGCGCAGCCCCTTTATTACCTCTTTGGCTAAATGCTACAGTATTGGTGAAGTGAAAACGTAAATTCTCATCATCTTTTGCAGCGTTAAGCAGTGCGAGTGCGTCCTCTATAGTCGCCGCATTGGAAACGCTAGCAATTAGCCTTGCCTCATCGGCATCTTCTTTGATCCTATCTTTGTAGAAATCAGTAGCCACTTTATCAGTGAGTAGGTTGATATCTAACTGTGGGTACAAATGCACGACGTCATCGGCAACACTTGCTAAACCGAATGGATATTCAGCGGCAGTTACTGGCGCAGACTCAGCAGCAGTTCGCGAGTATTCGCTGTCGTAGTTAACAACACCATACAGGGCCAAGGCATCAGCCAAAGCTGCTTTAGCTTTGTTAGTTTCACCAAGTACACGGTATGATTCCACAACCGCTTCTAGCGCTGTATTACGCACACTGTGATAAATTTTACCGAGATTGCCATTGCGATCATTACTAACCAAACGATGACCAACTTGATTAGCATAGCCGTGCAGACGATCCACATGTCTAACTGCTAGGCCATAGTTTTCATCGGTCGGATTATTTTGCCATTGTTCTATTGCTTCATCGATTGTACTGCGATAACCAAAGTAAGCTCGTAGGACATTTGTTTCATAAGGCTTATCTGCACCGTTTTCGAATAAAACATCTAGTACACTAAAAGCATTTGCAGCTTTCTCAGCATCACCAGCTTTGAAATAAGAATCTGAAATATCGTTGTAAAAATCAACATCATCACCGTTAAACGAAGAAGTGCCTTTTGTCGCCACATATTCACCATAGAGCGCTAATGCTTGATCACGTAACTCTGCTGCTTTAGCTTGTTTGGCTTGATTTTGACCCTGATAGTTATTTGCGATTCCAACAAATGCATCCGCACGCTGCTCATCGCGAACAATCTTCTCATCGCTCGATAAACGATCAACTTCTTTTGACAGTCCAGCCGTAGCATAACCCTTTGCTAATGCTGTAAAGACGTTACCTTGGTTTAAGTCATCTTCTAATGCTGTAACAGTGGTTTCTGCGCGCTGTAAGCGAGAACTGCTATCAGCATAATAATAGTAAGCGCGATCTGCATTACTTGCGGCACTTGATGATAAGACTAAAGTTTCAGTTACTTCGCCGCCATTGCCATCAACCACTTTGATTTCTACAGAGTCATTAACAACGCTCAATTCGTTTGGCGTGTAGGTAATAGCACCTGTTGTGCTATCTAATGCCAGTGTACCTTTTGTTGGCTCTGTCACGACGCTATAAGTCAGCGGGTCACCATCGATGTCTTGTGCATTAACTGTGGTTGTTTTTGTTTCACCGCCAGTAAGTACTAGCTTTTCCGAGCCAATTGTTGGCGCATCATTTACGTTTTCTACGGTGACGGTGACTTGTGCATTAGCGCTGGCTTTGCCATCAGATACAGACACAGTAAACGTGTCTTGGCCATTAAAATTTGCATCAGGCGTATAAGTTAATTTACCGTTCGTCGCTACTTCAACGGTGCCACTTGCTGGTGCATTACTTAGCGAATATGACAATACATCACTACCATTAGCATCGGTTGCTGACGCCGTTAGCTTTCCACTCGCATCTTCTTGCACTGTTAGGGTGTAACTAGATTGAGAGAACTCAGGAACTGAGTTGCTAGAACTCCCGCCACAAGCGGTTAGGGTCGCGACGGCTGCCGCTATTGGTAATAGTTTAAATGTGTTTTTCATAACATCTCCAATAAGAAAGGCGGCGATCTTATTGCAAACCATTCTCATTTGCAATACGATTTACGTAAATAGTTATCAATTATTCGAATAAATACTTAGTCGACAGGAAACGCCATTGTTTAAATGAGAGTATTAACAGGTTTTAAAGAAAAAAAATCGCAGTTTTTATGAAGAGAAATAACAGGAATTTACATGACAACGGCATCCTTGCCATCATCAATGAACAACTAGTGACTCCAAGAACCATACATGGCATTGGGTAAAATTAGAATATCTTTACCTTGACGCTTCAACAACGAATTCATGTCGGTATTTTTTTGAGTCGTTTTAGCAATATCTTCAATGTTATCACCCACTTGAAAAACTAGAGTAAATGGCTGATTCCAGCGTTGTTTGACACTTGATTTATGCGTCCAACATAAGGACGCATTACCTGAAACAAATGCGTTTCTGCGCAGATCCTTATCATTAATTATCTGTTTATTGTCGATCGCGGCCTTGTCTTGTGCTCGTTTTCCGACAAGACATGTATTTGTTGAATTGATCCCGAACCCAACATTAGTTAGGTTACGCCATGTATAGGCATCATCTTGTTGATTACGATTAGTGACTAAGGCCAACTGACCTCCTAATTCAAAAACGGTGTTAACGAATTCAATTGCACCGGGTATCGCACTTGCGTTTTCTTCATGTACCCATGAACGCCAGCTCTCATTTGTATAATTACCATTAGATAGGTCTAACCGCTTGTTGTAGTCACTATTATTTAATAATGTTTCATCCACATCCATAATAACTAACCAAGGTGTAGTTGGTAGTGTTTTCTCACGTAAGGCTTGCGTAGCTTGACGATACAAATAATGAGTTAACAACGTAAACTCTTGGCTTTGTTGCGTCCATTTAACCGCTGTACTTAACCCTTTACTTTGTTTCGCCTTGGCAGTGTTATTTGTAGGATTAGCATTAACGTCATTTCCTGATGCCAATATCAGACTCGCCGCGATGACACTTAGCAGTGCTTTATTCATAGTAAATTACTCAATTGAGGACAAAGAAATCGTTACAAATGATATAACATAACATTAATATTCATTGTGATCATGATCGACCATTTAACACCATGCTGGACAATAATTATTCAATCAATCTCATTATTTTGTTAAAGTACTTAAAACGCAGTCAAGTTATGGAAAATTATGAATAAAACAAACATCATTATCGCTATTTCTTTGATTGTTTTACTCGTTATTTTTATCCAAACATATCGTATTTTTACGCTAATTTCACCGCCTCAAGAGTCCCCAACAGCTCATCAAGAAAGTACCGTGCCTGAATCAGCCACCGCGGCTTTAAAACCAACGACAATTGCACAGCAGTTAGCGGTGAAACCTGATTTTAAATCATTAGTGCCAACGCTTTCATGTGATGGTTATGAAGAAGAGTTAACCCGCTACAATCGCCATCGTTTAAGGTTTGTTATTGAAGTGGCTGAACTGAGTTATCTCAATGGTGTGGATAAACAAACGCTTTATGACACCATCACTAGTGAGTTTGGTGTCGCTGAAGCACTGCAATTTAGAGATAAAATCTCCAAAATGTCTCTTTATCATCAAGGGATAGAATCTTACAAAGAGACCTTAAAAAAACAGCTGGAAATAGGCCAATCGTTTTTACAGTCCAATCGTTCTAATTCAGATTTGCGCCAATGGGCGAGATATCAAAATTTTGATGCTCGTGTCATTGACCATGCAAACTTAACAATCAGTCGATACCCCGACATAGCAGCGGAAGTTTGGTCGCTAGCCGCAGACATATCTTCTTTGACCAACTTTGACACATTTGCGTTTAGCCTTACGCAGCTGAGTAAGATTGATTATCACCCCATTGAAGGTATGGCTATTACTCAGAGAGTTGCGGCGAACATTCTTCAATCATCGTTTAATCGGCAACAAAAACAACAAAGCATTAATATCTTAGCGACGATGAATAGAGAACAGATGTTCCGTGCGTCTCTTAAGCAACTAAAAAACGCAAAAATTCATGTCGATTTTATTGCACGACTTGAACGACTCAAATTTGATACCACGGCACTCACTTACGCTGACATTAACACTGTCTCGTTTATTTCAGACGAAAAATCATTGCTAAACTTTAAGCAATATTTAGAAAAATTTGACAAAAAGACACCGCTGCCAACGCCAGAACAATGGTGTAAAAGTGATCAAAAGAATAAGACGGTATACACGCTACAAAAGGTGAGTTTGTCGCAAATGGCCAGTCGACAAGATTACCGTCTATTTAGTGAAATATTAGAAGAATGTATTGTTGTTAACAATATGATTGATGTCAGCGATTTCTTAACGAATAAAAAATGGAGCAGCCATGAACAATTTACAATCAAAGCGTTAAAATCTGATTCATTTAAACCAATTGCTGAAACATTAAAAACACAATTAGCTGATTCGTTATCAATCATTTTCAATTATGAATCAGGCCATTCGATTAATGACAAAACACGGCGCCCAGAACAGCTCTCTCTATTGATTGACCATGGGATTTACCCTAAGGACGCCAACATAATTCGCGGCATGTCACGAATGTCTGTTGATGAAAGTTTGGCTCTATTGGAAAAAGCAGCACCAATTAAACCAACGAATAACTACAACGCTACCATGGTTTATAACGCAGTGCTCACTGGCAATGAATCATTGGCGTTAACCTTGATTAATAAAGGTTACCCACTCACCATGCATGAAAATGCACCGGATCCATTGCAAGCCTATTTATATCGCCTCTCGAAAATGTATCAAGAAAAAGTTCACTTTCCCTTGTTAACCGCACTCATGGCAAACACACCCGACATTACGCCATGGCACATTAATTCAATGCATCGTATGAAAATGATTGGTAATAAAAACTTCGAACCATTATTTTCAGCATTTCCAGAGCTATACCCCAATGTGCCTGCAACATTGATGGCTATTGACTGTGATGGGACTTATTTGGAATTTGAATAAGTACAGCGCTGTCATTTTTAAGTAACAACCATTGAAATTGTGATCAAATTCACATACAACTAGTGCCCTAAAAACAATCAATGGGATAACAATGAAAAAAGTAAATCGCCGCGATTTTCTAAAAACTGCCGTTGGCACGGCTGCGCTGGCAAGCGCTACTAGCACGCTTACAGGCTGTGTTACCACTCAACCGGGTGACTCAGTGGATACAAACAGCCAGCCAAGTCGTAACGTAATGGGACTTACGGTCGACAAACTGGATATTGTTCGCGTTGGCTTCATTGGTGTGGGTCAACGTGGCACAGGCCATGTTAAACATTACTGTCACATCGACGGCGTAGAAATAAAAGCGATTTGCGATCCTGACCAGTCAGTACTCTCACGTTCCATAAAATATGTTACCGATCAAGGCCGCCCTGCGCCGACAAGTTATAGCAATGGTGACTATGCCTATCGTGAAATGCTCGCTCGTAATGACATCGACATTGTCATCATTTCAACACCTTGGGCGTGGCATACCCCAATGGCAGTCGATGTCATGAATAGTGGTAAACATGCATTTGTCGAAGTGCCAGCGGCGACTAGTCTTGAAGAATGTTGGCTATTAGTTGATACCGCAGAGCGCACTCAAAAAAACTGCATGATGATGGAAAATGTAAACTACGGGCGTGATGAGCTCATGGTACTTAACATGGTTCGCCAAGGGCTATTGGGTGATTTGGTGCACGGCGAAGCCGCTTATATTCATGATTTGCGCTGGCAAATGAAAGAGATAGACAACAAAACCGGCTCGTGGCGAACTTATTGGCATACCAAGAAAAATGGCAATCTTTACCCAACCCATGGCTTAGGTCCTGTGTCTCAATACATGAATATTAATCGTGGTGACCGTTTCGATTATGTCACATCAGTAAGCTCACCAGCACTAGGGCGTGCTGCTTATGCTAAACGAGAGTTTGACAGCGAGCACGAGCGCAATAGCCTTGAATTTGTCGCTGGCGATATGAATACGAGCATCATCAAAACCGTTAACGGACGCAGTATTATGGTGCAACACGATACCACCAGTCCTCGCCCATATACCCGTCACAACTTAATACAAGGCACCAACGGTACCTTTGCCGGTTTCCCAAATCGCATCGCAGTTGAAACGCCGCCACCTGCCATCAAAGCAATTTACGAAGCGCAGCACGAGCAAGCATTAAAAGCTTGGCATGATGGCGGCGAACAAGGTCGTAAACCCTATCCGCCGAGTTTCCATGGCTGGGATCGTGACATGGAAAAGTGGCGTAAGCAGTATGATCACCCGCTTTATACCCGAATGGGGGAAGAAGCAAAACGCAATGGTGGTCACGGCGGCATGGATTTCTTGATGAACTATCGCATTATTTACTGTCTGCGCAATGGTGAACCACTAGATCAAGATGTTTATGACGCGGCAGCATGGTCATCAATTTTCCCACTCAGTGTGGCATCGGTTGATAATCGAAGTAACTCTCAAGATGTGCCTGATTTTACGCGCGGCGCATGGAAAACAGGTCAACCATTACCCATTATTTCTTAGCCTCATTTCACGCCCAGCGTAGTACGAAAGATTTAGTTACATCTTTGTACTACGCAATTTAAACCCCACTGAGTTCTTTTGTTATGTTATTGCATTTTTTCGGGTACACTCGAATGCGATAAAAATGAATGTGTACGTCTAACAGGCGTAGCGCACATCAATAACTCACAGGGATTCCGATGAAAACCAAATTAACCACACTTAGCCTACTTTTGGCGCCAGCGCTTATTTTAAGCGGTTGTGATAGTTCACAGCAATCGACAGCAGAGCAAGCTAAGCCTGCTGCATCAACTCAACAAGCAGCGCCTCAAGTTAGTGCTCCTGTAGCAAAAAAAGTGCCTTATGTTATCGAAACTCACGGTCATAAACGTACAGATAATTACTACTGGATGCGTGATGATGAACGTAAAGATCCTGAAATCTTAGCGCATCTTGAAGCTGAGAATAGCTACACCAACGCTAAATTAGCGCATACACAAGACATGCAAAAAGTGCTTTTTGATGAGATAAAAGGTCGCATCGTAAAAGATGATAACTCAGTACCGGTTCAAGACGGCGCATTTTATTACTCTAGCGAAACCACTGGTGACAACGAGTACCCAGTGCATGTTCGCGCTGATGACTTTAAAGGCACTAACAAAACAGTTTTACTCGATGTTAACGAACTCGCTAAAGCGCATGATTATTACGCTGTGTCAGGTTTGTCAGTAAGCCCTAACGACAAGTTAATGGCTTATGGCGAAGATACTGTTAGCCGTCGCATCTACACCTTAAGAGTTAAAGATCTTGAAACGGGAAAAATGTTACCAGACAGCCTAGCTGGCACCAGCGGCAGCGCTGTATGGGGTAATGACAATAAAACGGTTTATTACATCAAGAAAGATCCTCAGACATTACTTGGCTATCAAGTTTATCGTCATACGTTAGGTCAACCTCAAAGCAGTGATGAACTCATTTATGAAGAGAAAAACAAATCGTATTACACAGGTATTTGGAAATCTAAAGATAATTCAACTATCTACATTGGTCATGACAGTACTGAAGCAAGTGGCGTATCACTAATTGATGCAAACGATGCTAAAGCTCAGCCAGTTCGTGTTATTCCACGTCGCCATGGCCATGAATATTCAGTGGCTAAAAAAGGCAATGATTACTACATCAATACCAACTGGAACGCGACTAACTTCCGCTTAATGAAAGCATCAAAAGCTAATTTACATGACCAAAGTAAATGGACTGATGTTATCCCAGCTAATGACAATGTTAAGCTAAACGACTTCGAATTGTTCGATAACAACTTAGTTTATAACCAACGTGATAACGGTTTAACAAAGATTACAGTTCGCGATCTAACCTCAGGTAAAGAGCGTCAGTTAAGCTTCAACGATCCAGCGTATCGCGTTAGTCTATATGGCAACAACAACTTAGACAGTGACCAAATTCGTTTATATTATTCAAGTATGACAACACCAGGTTCTCACTTTGATTACGCGCTAAACAGCGACGATAAAACGTTGCTTAAGCAAACTAAAGTACTTGGTGATTTTAATGCTGATAACTACCAATCAGAACGCTTAATGATCACAGCACGCGATGGTAAAAAAGTACCTGTGTCTGTTGTTTACCGTAAAGATAAATTCAAGAAAGACGGTACTAACCCATTACTGCAATATGCCTATGGCTCGTATGGCACAACCATTGACCCATCATTTTCAATTACTCGTTTAAGCCTGTTAGATCGTGGATTTGTCTACGCACTTGCTCATATTCGTGGTTCACAAATGCTTGGTCGCCCATGGTATGAGGATGGTAAAAAACTAACGAAGATGAATACCTTCAATGATTTCATCGATGTAACCAAAGGCTTAGTTGCTGAAAAATATGGTAACAAAGATAATATCTTTGCCGCTGGCGGCAGTGCCGGTGGCCTATTGATGGGGGCTGTAGTTAATATGGAGCCATCACTTTACAACGGTGTTGCAGCTGCGGTTCCTTTTGTTGATGTTGTTACAACAATGCTTGATGAAAGCATTCCACTGACAACGAATGAGTTCGACGAATGGGGTAACCCTAAAGACAAAGAATATTACGATTACATGCTAGCTTACTCACCGTACGATCAAGTGAAAGCGCAAGATTATCCAAATATTCTAGTCACTACGGGTTTACACGATTCACAGGTTCAGTATTTCGAACCGATGAAGTGGGTTGCTAAACTACGTGAATATAAGACTGGTGATAATTTATTAGTTTTTAAAACAGATATGGAATCTGGTCACGGTGGTGCATCAGGTCGCTTCAAACGCATCAATCAGTCGGCGCTACAATACGCGTTCTTCTTAGATTTAGTAAAATAAGTCATTCAAGTTTGAATAAATAAACCCGCTTAGTTCGCTAAGCGGGTTTTCTTGTTTATGGGCTCCAAGTAATTCAAAGTGTTGAGTAATTTACTAACAATGCTAAGCTCATAACAAATCCATCATTTACTTTACTATGCTAACTAACCTCATCAAACCACGCATTGCTGCGCTGCTCACCAGTCAATGGTTAGCAACGGTAAAACGTTTTTTCTTTGAGCTGTATCGAAAAGTATTTGTGCGCTCCCACCCTGTCACCTTTTATTACAGCTGTTACGATCCTTATTCTCATATCACTGCACAAAAACTGTCAGAATTTGCAATGTATTACGACATTAAGCTAACAATTATCATTGTTGGCGTAACCAATAACATTGATGAACAAGCGCATATCAATTATGCATTACAAGATTGCAAACGCTTGAGTAAACAATTTCAACTCGCCGATTTTTCTGACGCAAAAGTGCCCTCTAACATTGCAATCGATGCGGCGAATATGCAGTTATTATCCAATGAAATCACCATTGAAAAGATTATTGAGATTGGCCACCAGCTATGGTGTCATTCTGAAACGTTTTCCGTAAAACATCACCACGCAATTGCCGCTCATGTTGCACAGCAGTTGGAAAAAAGTACGCAAGGGTTGCTCAATACAGGCCACTATCAAAGCAGCGTATTTCACTATGGCAATGAATGGTATTGGTCGATAGATAGAATGCCATTTTTGGCCAATCGGTTGAAAAGATTGGGAGCCTGCCGTCATCAAAGTGAGTTTTTGACGCCCAAATTAGCACTATTATCAAGACTACCTACTCAGCCCATTCCCATTTATTTATCCTTTAGAAGTCCTTACTCTTACATTGCGTTGTGTAAAATTAAAAAGATTACTGAGCTAACTGGCCTAAAATTTATCATTAAACCAATTCTGCCAATGGTAATGCGCGGCATGACGTTATCGCCCAATAAAAAGATGAATATTTTATTGGATGCTGCACGTGTTGCACACCATCACAATTTTTCATTTGGCACCATTATTGACCCCTTAGGTCACGGTATAAATGAGTGTATTAACTTATTTTATTTTGCCGAAAAGCATGATAAATCATTCGACTTCATCGATACCGTCATACAAGGTATTTGGTCGCAAGGGCTAGATATCAATGAACCACACCAACTGCAACAAATAGTCACTAATCTTGGCCTTGATTGGAATGAAGCACAGCTAGCGATAAAAGCGAATCACGGTATTGAACAAGCACATTTCAACAGTGCCCAGTTAGCGGAAACAGGACTCTGGGGCGTGCCGAGTTTTATTGTCGATAACGAGGCTTTTTGGGGACAAGAAAGGTTGGACATGTTTGATGAATGCAATTTAAATCGCCGATAGTCCCTTGATATTATAAGTTTTTAATATTGCATTCCATTCTTGAATAAATTCCGTTTTTTCAACTATTTCATCCACATATTTTTTCAAAAAAATATGCATATCATTCATCAATAAGCATCGATAATATTGCTCTTTAGACAATACTTCAAAATGTACACTATGAGAAAAGTCGTTAGTTGATTGAAAGTACTTAGCAACTAATCCTGGCACAATTGAAAAGTCTGCCCGTTGTTTTTCAATTAACGTAAATAAACTTAACATTGAGGATACATCTATCCGTGAAATATTCTCTTTATACGTTGCCGTTTTAATCATTGGATATTCATGTCCTACTACACCGATATAGTTCGCGTTTGAGATATTTTTAAGCTTGTTTACGGTGATGGTTTGTACTTTAGGAGAGATAATTACATCGTATCCAACGAGTAATGAACTCGACGCTATGTATTGCTCAGGAAACCATTGAGGGTTAACTAACGCAACCATACCTAATTGATTCGATGCCAGTTTTAAATCGATTCGTTTTCGAGGTAAATATTCAACATGAAACGCATATTCTTCGTTGCTATGAGATGTAAGTAGTTCAGCAAAATCATGAATTAGGCCATTTTCAAAAGTGTCATCTAAAAATGGTTTAAAATCGTAGTATGTCCACAAAGTCACCTGCTTCGGCACTTTTTCTGACCGAGCATCACCCGCGAACAACGTTATCACTAAAATTAGCAGAGAGCAGAAAATGACGCGCATTAAAATAGATTCCGTGAGATAAGCATTTGACCAATAATTATTTAATTTATCGTTTAGTAAAACTAGTTCACTGTGAATAAGATAGCCAATTTATTCAATTTATTATCGAAATAGACAGTTAACGTAGCGTTATCTTAAGCATTAAGAAATAGAGAGCGCGATGAACAATACTTTCCATACGATTATTATCGGCGGCGGCCAAGCAGGGCTATCAGCAGGATATTATTTACAACAACGTCAATTACAATTTCTAATTCTCGAACGAGAAGACGCCGTCGGTGAACAGTGGCGAAAACGATTTCACGGCCTTACGTTATTTACGCCAAACGCCATGAACACCCTACCCGGATTTGACGCGCCAATATCAAATGGAAATTACCAAACTAAAGACGAATTTGCTGATTATCTAAGCCAATACAGTCAGCAATGCAGACTTCCCATCAAGCTGTCAACCTATGTCATTGAGATCTGTCGGCTGCCTTCCGGTGACTATGAAATCACGACCAATAACGAAACCTATATTTCAACACACATCATCATTGCAACAGGTGCTTTCAAAGATATTGCGATCCCAGATATAGCCCACAGTTACTCGGGAAAACAACTAACTATTAATCAATTATCAAATACTAATCTATACGATAAGAACATACTGGTTGTCGGTGATGGTGCATCAGGAAGGCAAGTGGCCAAACAACTAAGTACAAATAATAACGTCTCCTTAGCCCAAGGAAAACAGCGTCATTTAGTGAAAGAAAGCGTCGCTGGATTTAATACCTTTACACTCTTGCGGTTTTTCGGACTTTTACGTCTACCAAAAGATTGGCCGATAGCAAAATGGTTAAAACAGCGAGACCCTTTCCCTGATACGCAAATTAATGATCAGGCACTGACTAGCGCAAGCATCAAGTTGTTACCTAAGCTCACCGCATTACACCCGGTACCAACATTTATTGACAATTATTCATCAACGTTTGATATTGTAATTTGGGCCACAGGTTACAAAAACAAACCTATTGCCGTAACGGACAATGAGCGTGTTCAACACCCAAATAGAATATGGCACCTCGGCGAAGCATGGCAATTTAATCGCGCCAGTGGACTAATCTATGGCGCGCAATTTGATGCAAAGATTATCGTCAAACAGCTTTTAGCTATTTAGCTGTTGCAACAAATGTTTTGTTGACTATGCGCCACTGACCATCGCGTTTATACATCACTAAATAATCAACGTAATGGGTCTTTGGCGTATCGAAATCTAATTTAACCATCGCCATTTTGTCATCAACGATATCAACGCTTAAAATCTTTGCTTGCCACAAATCAGCAGTCGCCTTTTTAAAAACCTTGGCAAACTTTCCTAACGGAATGGTTCTGATAATATCCTTACCAGTCTCTTTATCAGTTGCTGGTATTTTTATATCACCATAATCAACATCAAAGGCCGCACGCAACATAGCTTGATCGCCATTAGCCGCACCATTGAAGTATTTGTAAGCCGTATCAACGACCGCTTTATATTCATCACTCGTTTTTGAAGCCGCCTGCACATCAACAGCAACGCTGCCAATAATCAAACTCAAGCCAATGACTAAATTTTTAAACATCCTAGTTACCTTGTATTCAATGCTAACCGCTTCTATTTGAACCTCGAACGACCATAAAGTACATCGAGAAAATGTAATTAATTATGTTTTCAAAAACACTACTGACAGAATGCTGTCAGTAGCCCAGTGTTAATCTTTATACATCGCAGCAATCTTGCTAGCGACAACTAAAAATTAAAAAGGATTACAGCATGTTAGAACATACACCACTAGTTTGGGCAGAGATTGCAGTAACAGATATCAGCCGTGCACAAGCATTCTATAACGAGCATTTTGGCTTAACATTTAAGTTAGATGTCATGAATGATATGGAAATGGCCGTTGTCGAAACCAAAGATCAAAACATGACTAATCTAGCGCTAGTGAAGCACGATATGATGAAGCCAAGCTTAGATGGTTCAACAATTTATTTGCACCTTGGTGATTCTCTTGCGAGCCAAGTTGATGCCTTAAAGAATGCCGATGTGAAAATTTTATTGCCTGCGATGCCAATCAAAGACGGCAGCTGCGGCAATATTGCTATTTTCGTTGACAGCGAAGGCAACAAGATTGGCTTATGGTCACAAAACATGTAACCCTTAATGCGGTTAAATTTTACGTTCAGCACTCGCTGAACGTAATGAAAGAGAGATAATGATGCGCCGAGCCGATAGATTGTTCCAAATAATTCAATTGCTGAAAAATCGCCGTTTAACAACGGCTCAGTTATTGTCAGAGGTGTTAGAAGTATCAACACGAACAATTTACCGCGATGTTCAAGATCTTATTGTGAGTGGCATTCCCATCGAAGGCGAAGCAGGTGTTGGTTATATGCTACGCCGTGAAGTTGATGTGCCGCCGCTCATGTTTAACGAGACAGAACTTGAAGCAATTCAAGTGGGTATGCGCATGGTACAAGCATGGGGAGGCCACGAATTATCAAGAGCGGCTAAACAAGCCATGATTCTGTCTCTTATACACATCTCCGAGCCCACGAGACTAGGCATGATCTCGTA
>CAJXRU010000069.1 GCA_913060565.1 uncultured Gammaproteobacteria bacterium
TACGAGATCATGCCTAGTCTCGTGGGCTCGGAGATGTGTATAAGAGACAGTATTAAGCTCGGTGAAACGTTATCACGCACTGTCAGGCTTCGGCCTTGAAGTAGTTGATTACATCAGCGAGTAATGATTATTGCGAATTAGGATTGCTAATAAGTGATCCTATGCAGAATATTGATAATGCTAAGCCTTGATTGCTTGTGTTATCATTGCCGCTCTTTTTTGAGCGGCCCTCTAGATCCTATTCTTTATAAGGTAATAAGATGAACATTATTGAAGGTAACCTAAGCGTCACTAACGCTAAAGTAGCGATTGTTGTTTCTCGTTTTAATAGTTTTATTGTTGATTCACTCGTTGAAGGTGCACTTGACGTATTAAAACGTACTGGCGGCATGAGTGAGGATGATATTACAATCGTTCGTGTTCCTGGCGCTGTTGAATTACCACTTGCAACGCAAAAAGTTGCAGCAAAAGGTGAATTTGACGCAATCATTACACTAGGTGCTGTGATTCGTGGCGGCACACCACATTTTGATTTTGTTGCCGGTGAATGTAACAAAGGCCTCTCTCAAGTAGCAATGCAATACAGTGTTCCAGTAACATTTGGTGTATTGACTACTGACTCTATCGAGCAAGCTATTGAGCGTGCTGGTACTAAAATGGGCAACAAGGGCGGCGAAGCTGCACTGAGCGCATTAGAAATGATTAATGTGATGCGAGCGCTAGACGCTTAATTATATACCTAGGCAACCTATCCGTTGCCTAATTGCATCACCGTAGAACTCCACAGGAAATTAAATAGATATGAAACCATCAGAGCGTCGTAAAGCCCGTCGTCTTGCGTTGCAAGCGATTTATTCTTGGCAATTATCTGGCAACAGTGCCGGCGAAATTGAACTAGAATTTTTGACAAATCAAGATATCAAAGGGGTTGATGTTGAGTACTTTAGAGCTGTTTTAAATGGCGTTATTAGCTCTAAAGATGATATTGATGATGCATATCGTCCTTACCTCGCTCGTAATGCTGAAGACGTTGATCATATTGATCGCGCCGTACTTCGTTTAGCAACTTATGAACTAAAATATCAAGCTGATACCCCATACAAAGTGATTATCAATGAAGCTATTGAGCTTGCTAAAGCCTTTGCTGCTGACGATAGCCATAAATTTGTTAACGGCGTATTAGACAAAACTGTCGCTCGTTTACGTAACATTAAGTAGGATTGTTACATGGCGTGTGGTGAGTTTGAGTTAATCGAACGGTACTTTACAGCGCGGCAAAGTCAACGCCGTGATATCATTAAAAGTATTGGTGATGATTGTGCATTAGTGCAAGCCAATAGCGAACAGCTATTGGCGATATCGACTGATACCTTGGTCTGTGGTGTTCATTTTTTTAATGATATTCCCGCGCACGCACTGGGTTTTAAATCGCTTGCAGCCAATCTCAGTGATTTAGCGGCAATGGGTGCAAACCCTAGCTGGGTATCACTAGCATTAACACTGCCTGAGATTAATGAAGCTTGGGTTAGTGATTTCAGCGATGGTTTTTTTAAAGCCGCAGATTACTACGGTATTGAACTGATTGGCGGCGACATGTCTAAAGGCCCGTTAAGTGTCACTATTACCGTGCATGGACAAGTTAACAAAGAACAGCAAATGCTGCGAAATAGTGCGCGTATTGGCGATTGGATTTGTGTCACTGGTAACCTAGGTGATTCTGCACTTGGCTTAGCTGCCTTATTAGGTAATGTCGATTTATCTGAAGAAGATAAAGAATCTGCCCTTCAAAAACACTATTATCCAACACCTCGCTTGCTTGCTGGCCATGCTTTGCGAACTATCGTAAGCTCAGCGATTGATATTTCTGACGGGTTAGCATCAGATGTTGGACACATCGCAAAACAATCAGGCTGTATGGCAGTAGTTGATGTTGACGCCTTACCATTATCGGAATTATTAGCGAATAATGTTACAGCAGATGAGGCACTTAATTATGCACTGGCTGGCGGTGAAGATTATGAACTGTGTTTCACAGTGTCACCATCCGCTCTTGGCAGCGTAGAAAGTGCGTTGCAACATGCCAACACACCATTTGTGTGTATTGGACAAATGCAGGCTGGTGAAGGCGTTAGTTTTCAACGCAATAATCAGGCACTTGATTGTAATTTTAAAGGCTTTGAACACTTTTGAAACACTCCGATCCCGCATTAAGTAAACTGTCTCTTAAGAATCCTATTCATTTCTTAGCATTAGGGTTCGGATCTGGCCTAGCACCTAAAGCACCTGGTACTTTCGGGACTTTGGCAGCACTTCCGCTGTATTTCATAATGATGAACTTGTCATTACCAGTATTCATTGTCATAACACTTTTCATTACAGTCGTTGGATTTTGGATTTGTGATATTGCTGCCAAAGATATGCAGGTTCATGATCATGGCGCTATTGTGTGGGATGAAGTCGCTGGCATGCTTATCACAATGATCGCTGCACCCGTTGGGCTATTACCTCTTGTTGTTGGTTTTGCGTTATTTCGCTTTTTCGACATCATTAAGCCTTGGCCAATAAAATTGCTAGATCGCCATGTAAAAGGCGGTTTTGGAATTATGATTGATGATGTGCTTGCCGGTGTTTTTGCCGCTATATGTTTACAAGCAATTCATTATTTTTGGCCATTGGTTTAGATAATATAACGTTATGCAACGTCCAATTTCTCATTATCTATTTATCATATTAACCGTTATTTTTATTGGCTTGTTGTTCTTGTCTAATATGCCATTTCCGATAGTTATAGGTTTGTATCTAATGAGTTGGTGCGCACTTGCATTGCTGGTTATGGTTTGGCAACGATTCAAAGATCGTCGTTAATAAAATTGGCATATTTAACGGCATGCCGGCGCATACCGTTAATTTTAATTTAGTGTTATTTTCGATTAACAAGCTTTTCTTGTGCTTCATCCGGAAGCGATTTATCTAGTGCTTTTAGTGAGCGTAAAAACAATCCTAAACCGCCAATAGCAAGTACTAAAATAACAATTAAATCAAAAGACGTCATGGTACGCATCGAGAAGCGAATCGAACTAATAACGCCAAAAATTAATGCGGTAATAGACCCGAGCGTTAAAATCCAGCCAAGATAGTTTCTGCCATTATAGAAAATGAGTCCTACGCCAAACATGAATGGTATCATTATCATGCCACTCGTAATATTAAACGCGTTTCCCATCGCTGAAAAACCATATAAGCGCATTCCCATTCCAAATGATGACGTTACTGTAATGGCGTTTAGCAATAAGTAAAAACCACCACACATCATGACGAGCCCTAAGAAAAACTGTCCAAATCCACCTGATGTACCACCTGCTCCTTTTAACATGATATGTCCTATTTAGTTACGTTAATACTGTTAATTCTACCTTGCGGGCCCGCTAACCAAGCTGTTCCATTGTTGTCAAACTCGACAACCCAGAATGAATGAGCACTGATCCGTTGCCAGCTTTTTCCATTATCTTTAGATAACGATGCGCCATCTGGATTGACAACTATTACATTATCCCCAAAACTATCACTGCCATAAATTGCGCCTTTAAGGCCGATATTCTGTGTTGCTTTCCATTGTCGTTGCTCTAAATGATAACCAGTAATGACTGGATTTTCCATACGGCCACCAAAGGTCCATTGCGAGTCGGGAATCGCTGAAAATATTCCAGCAGTACTGCCATCAGGGTAAGGAAGAGGTGTGCTATTCCATGTTTTTCCATAGTCAGATGAACGTAATAAACGCGCATTTTTAGTTGCGCCAGTCGATACCCAAACTTCATCTTCTTCGCTAATTCGAACACAACTGCCACTGGCTGAAAAACCACCTTCACCACCTTCTTGTGCTAGTGGCACTGAGGTCATTTGATGCCAGCTTTTACCACCGTTTTTCGTTTCAAGCATGAATACTTTGTCATCTATGCTATCGCCAAAAACAATGCCATGCTCTTTATTCCAAAAATCAAAGCAGTTAATAAACCCTTTGGGGTTATTCATTGTGTACTGTAAGTCCCAGTTTTTTCCATTGTCTGATGTTTTATACAAACGGGACTTATCTCCTTCACCTGCCGCCAAAAGGAATACTGTATCGTCTTGAGCCCAAATGTCTCTAAATTGCAGGTCTTGAGTATTCAATACCGTTTTTTTATGCCACGTTTTGCCATTGTCAGTGCTCATGACAACCAACCCTTTGGTACCACTTGCCCAAATATTACCATTGTCGGCAATTGATAGAGATTGTAATCGTGGTGACTTTTCCGCACCTAGGTGATTTTCTATTAGATGCTCAGAGTTTGCTGCGCTAACAGCGCATGTCATTGTTGTGCCGATTAAGAATAGCGTTGTTATTGTTTTCATTTTTATGTCTCAATAGCAAAGAATTTTGAGAGATTAAAGTAGCACTCAAGGTTGAGCGGAACAAGATTATTCTTTGAATTCTAATGAGTATTTGCTAACGTCAACAAACATTGTCAGGCAGGTGAGATTAAATTTGATGAATTATCAATTAATGCTAAAGCGTTTAATTATCGTTGCAACATGTTTTTCTCTTTTGGTTATTGCGCTAGGTGCCTATACAAGGCTCGTTCATGCAGGACTGGGATGCCCTGATTGGCCTTTGTGTTATGGGCATGCTTGGGCGCCGTCTTCCACTAACGAAATTTCTCAGGCAAATTTAAAATTTCCTGATATTCCCGTAAATCTTACAAAAACCTGGCCAGAAATGACCCATCGCTATTTGGCGTCTAGTTTAGGTTTGTTATGTATATTTATCGTTGCTTTAGGAATGGCAGTTAAGCGTCGCGGGCAACAGTTTCCGATCAAGCATAGTGCCTTTTTATTAGGTTTTATTATTCTTCAGGGGTTATTCGGCATGTGGACTGTAACCCTAAAGTTATGGCCGCAAGTTGTGACCGCTCATTTGTTAGGGGGATTTACGACATTTTGTCTATTGTTGTCACTTTATTTACGCAGTTACGGCCGCTCAGTGTTATCCATTGGCGTTAAACAACCATTAAAAACTGGTGCTTTGATTGCGTTAATATTCGTGTTTATTCAAGTTGCCTTGGGTGGTTGGATTACCTCGAATTATGCAGCGCTCGCTTGTACACAGTTACCCTGGTGTTCAGTTTCTCAAATATCCTCAAATGATATTTATACCGGATTTAATTTTTTACAAGAAATTGGTCCTAATTATTTAGGAGGTCAACTCGATGGCGGAGCACGCATTGCTATTCATTTGGCGCATCGTTTGGGCGCTTTGGCGGTGACGATTAGTATCGCTGTATTAATTACGCTGCTAATAAAGTTTCGTATTTATAGCGTTGCTGCGTTCCTAGGTGTCGTGACATTAGTGCAAATTGGATTAGGAATATTCAATGTTTACTTCCATTTACCGCTTTATAACGCGGTTGCCCATAATCTAATGGGAGCAATTTTACTAGGCACCTTAGTATGGGTTAATTGGTTAGTTCGTCGTAAGATAGATGTGTAAAACTTGAAGGAAATCAATGTGAAAAAAAGGCTGCCTGATAGGATCAGAAAAGAGGCAGCCATGAGAGCAAGAGAGAGAGACTCTTGAGAAAAAGAAGGTGCGCTATTGCTAGCACACCTAGGGTATAACAGATTTAGTTATTTAATTAACGAATGCTGGGCCTATACCTGAGCTCCAAGCGAAAACGGTTAAACCAAGCATACTCACCATAAACACTAAACCGACAGTTACTAAGCTACTTGCATAAATAAAACCGCGATCTTCATGTATCCCCATAACTATAGGAACACCGGTATAGAGCATATAAACTGAATAAGCGATTCCAGCCAAACCAACACACATCACAAACCATAACTCAGGATAAAGTGTCGCGAATCCAACCATGTAAAGTGGCGTTGCTGTGTATGCTGATACTTCAATCGCTTGAACATGGGAAGGATTGGAGCCAAAACTATGTGCCATCCAGTGCGCCATTAATCCCAAGGCCAGAACGCCGCCAACTAACCCACCATACATGAGTATAGCCATGGCCAATGCTGAGTTATGGGTAAGAAATATGGGATCTCCTGCACCAATACTCCAGCCGATATGAACCGCGGAATAATAACTACAAAGTGCAGGAATTAATGCAATAAATAATGTGTGAGTGAGGGAGTTGATGAAAGATTCATGCTTGTCAGCAATCGTTTTCCATTCTTGTTTAGGATGTGTATAAATGCCCCAAATGTGCGATAAAATCATAGTGTCACCTTTCGATTATGGCGGTTTCTTTTTCACTTGCCGCTTGTTTCAGATATTTAACTCATAAAATGTTTTAACTTCTTAAAAATTCTTATTATGTTTATTTATCGGCCAAATACCGATCAAATGCAAGTCTTTAGTCTATGTTTTGTTAATTAAATGTTGACATTGTTGTTTTTAATAAGAAATTTTTGTTGAGAAAATGCACTGTTGGGGTTGCGTTAATTGAAAAATCAGTCATATTAAAAAAAGCCAATGCGGCGTGTAAGACGATCCTGCGGTAACCAGAGTCTTTAGTTAGATGTGATATGCGACTCATGTTACCCGTTGTTTAATCAATGAATTTAGGGTGAGTTTGTGCGAATAAAAATAATAATAATCGCAGTGCTAGGGATGATCTCTAGTGTGCTATCTGCGACACCAAGTAATATCAATATGACAAGGGGAGTGACAGATATTAGTCACCGTGTATATGACTTACACATGACTATTCTAATCATCTGTTGCTTAATCGGTGTAGTGGTGTTTGGTGCAATGTTTTACGCCATTGTCAAACATCGAAAATCTCAGGGTGCGGTAGCTGCCCAGTTTCACGAAAGTACCAAAGTTGAAATCATTTGGACGGTTATCCCGTTTTTGATTCTTATTGGTATGGCCGTTCCTGCGACTAAAACGCTGATTGAGATGGAAGATAATTCAAAATCTGACATTACCATCAAAGTTACTGGCTCTCAGTGGAAATGGCATTATGAGTATTTCGATCAAGGGTTTGGATTCTATAGCTTATTGGCGACGCCAGCAGAACAATTCGATAATCTTGACGGGAAAAATACTGATGTTGCAAAAGGCGAGCATTACCTGCTTGAAGTAGATAAACCGCTGGTATTACCTATTGGTAAAAAGATCAGGTTCTTGGTAACCGCTGATGATGTCATTCATAGTTGGTGGGTTCCTGCATTTGCCGTCAAGCAAGATGCTAATCCTGGTTTTATCAATGAAGCTTGGACCATCATCAATGAGCCTGGGATTTATCGCGGCCAATGTGCCGAGTTGTGTGGCAAAGACCATGGATATATGCCCGTCGTTGTTAAAGCCGTTACTCAAGATGAATATGCTGTTTGGCTTGATGAGCAAAAGCAGTCAGTTATTCAAGCGAAAAAAGATGCGGAGCAAGCATTAGCGTCAACCTTAACCATGGAAGAGTCCATGACGCTTGGAGAATCGTTATATATCACTCGATGTGCCGCATGTCACCAGCCCAATGGCGCGGGTATTCCCGGCGTTTTCCCAGCACTTAAAAATAGCCCTATGATACTTAATGATCGCGCTGCGCACATTGACATCGTGGTTAATGGTAAGGCTGGCACAGCAATGCAGGCATTTAAAGGGCAGTTAACAGCGAAAGAAATTGCAGCAATTGTCACCTATGAACGAAATGCTTGGGGTCATGATACTGGTGATGTAATTCAAGTGAGTGACGTTGATGCAAAGGGGGCTAAGTAATGAGTACATTATCGACAGCACAAGAACACGACGAGCATCATGATCATAAACCTAAAGGGATGATGCGTTGGATATTAACGACCAATCATAAAGATATTGGCAGTATGTATCTGATCTTTAGTTTTGCGATGTTTTTAATTGGCGGCGCGATGGCGATGGTTATTCGCGCAGAGCTCTATCAGCCAGGTTTACAGATTGTAGAGCCTAACTTTTTTAATCAAATGACGACAGTTCACGGGCTCATCATGGTATTTGGCGCCGTCATGCCCGCGTTTACAGGCCTTGCGAACTGGTTAATTCCAATGATGATTGGTGCTCCAGATATGGCGTTGCCACGTATGAATAATTGGAGTTTTTGGATTTTACCAATGGCGTTTGCCATCTTGTTGTCATCGTTATTTATGGAAGGGGGCGGTCCAAATTTCGGCTGGACGTTTTACGCGCCACTCTCTACGACCTATGCGCCAGATAGCACGGCATTATTCGTATTTTCGGTTCACATCATGGGGATATCCTCCATTCTCGGGGCCATCAATGTCGTCGTGACGATAATCAATATGCGAGCACCAGGCATGACTTACATGAAAATGCCATTATTTGTTTGGACTTGGTTAATCACCGCGTTCTTACTTATTGCTGTGATGCCGGTACTTGCGGCGACAGTAACTATGGTATTAACAGATAAGTATTTTGCCACCAGCTTCTTCTCTGCTGCTGGCGGTGGCGATCCGGTATTATTCCAGCATATATTTTGGTTCTTCGGTCATCCAGAAGTGTACATTATGATATTGCCATCGTTTGGTATTATCTCTGCAATAGTGCCAGCTTTTTCTCGCAAGAAACTGTTTGGTTACTCTTCGATGGTGTATGCAACAGCTTCAATTGCATTGTTATCATTTATTGTATGGGCACATCACATGTTTACGACAGGGATGCCAGTGGCAGCTGAACTGTTCTTTATGTATTGCACCATGCTGATATCTGTTCCGACTGGGGTCAAAGTCTTTAACTGGGTCGCAACAATGTGGCGAGGTTCAATGACCTTTGAGACACCTATGTTGTTTGCTATTGCGTTTATTGTTCTCTTTACCATTGGTGGGTTTTCTGGATTGATGCTGGCGATTACTCCCGCAGATTTTCAATATCACGATACGTACTTCGTAGTAGCGCATTTCCATTATGTGTTGGTCACTGGCGCTATCTTTTCCATAATGGCTGCAGCGTATTATTGGCTGCCGAAATGGACAGGGTATATGTATGACGAGAAGTTAGGGAAGCTGCATTTTTGGGCGTCACTTATTTCGGTAAATGTGTTGTTTTTCCCTATGCATTTCTTAGGTCTCGCAGGTATGCCGAGACGGGTACCAGATTATGCATTACAGTTTGCTGATTTTAATCAATTAGTCAGTTTGGGTGGTTTTGCGTTTGGGGTGTCACAATTAATCTTCTTAGTTGTGGTGATTAAATGTGCCCGTGGCGGTGAAAAAGCACCTGCTAAACCGTGGGAAGGTGCTGAAGGGTTAGAGTGGGATATGCCTTCACCTGCACCCTATCATAGCCATACTACACCGCCTGAAGTGAAGTAATTTATGAGTGAGCATGTTGGAGAAAACCAAGCGCTTAATGTCAAAAATAAGCGCTTGGTCGCTAAATTATTTGGGGCCATTGTTCTGATGTTTGGCTTTGGCTTCGCTTTGGTTCCCTTGTATGACGTGTTTTGTGAGATTACGGGAATCAATGGACGCTTGGTTAATAATAATCAAGAGCAGTCAACGCTTGTTGATAAAAGCCGAACCGTGCGTTTGCAATTTACGACATCGGTTGCGCCCGGCATGCCATGGCAATTTAAACCTCATGTAAATTACGTTGATGTGCATCCAGGAGAGAGCAAAGTCGTGAAGTTTTTAGCAAGCAACCAAAGCGATGCTAATGTCACGGGACAAGCTATTCCTTCGGTATCTCCAGGCGTTGCATCACTTTATCTCAATAAAACAGAGTGTTTCTGTTTTCAACAACAAATTCTAAAATCGGGAGAGTCGATAGACATGGGGCTAGTCTTTTTTGTGTCTACCGAAATTCCAGCAGATATAAAAACGCTAACCCTGTCTTATACATTATTTAATGTAACAGATCCTGATTCGATACAAGCAGTTGATTTACAGGCGGCGTTATAACTTAAGGGGCGAAGCATGGAACAACAAACAACAAATTACTATGTACCTGCGCAAAGTCATTGGCCAATTGTTGGGGCCGTTGGTTTACTGTTTATTGCAATTGGTGCTGGCATGACAGTACAGCAAATGACTAGCGAAGCGACAAGTGGAAGCTGGTTGTTAACCATAGGTATAGTCATCATTCTTTATATGATGTTTGGTTGGTTTAACGATGTGATTAAAGAGTCTGATGCAGGTCTGTATAGCGCTCAAATGGATAGATCCTTTAGGCAAGGCATGAGCTGGTTTATTTTCTCTGAAGTGATGTTTTTCGCTGCATTTTTTGGTGCATTGTTTTACGTTCGAATGATAGCGATACCTTGGCTAGGGGGCGCTTCAAATAATGAGATGACAGGGCAGGTATTATGGCCGAATTTTGAAGCTATTTGGCCGTTGGTTACGACGCCGGCTGGTGATACAACTCAAGCGATGGGCTGGCAAGGGTTGCCACTTTACAACACTGTTATTCTATTAATTTCATCAATCACCTTGCATTTCGCTCACGTCGGATTAGAGCAAAACAAAAGAAAACAATTAACAGCCTTTTTAACCATAACAGTTGTTTTAGGCGTTGTTTTCTTGTTTTTACAGGCAGAAGAATATGTACATGCTTATCGGGAGATGGGTCTAACGTTAAGTGCTGGCGTTTATGGCAATACATTTTTCTTGTTAACAGGCTTTCATGGATTACACGTAACCATCGGCACATTAATGCTCTTTGTAATGTTAATTCGGGTAATTAAGGGACACTTTTCTCCAGAGCGTCACTTTGCTTTTCAAGCCACGAGTTGGTATTGGCACTTTGTTGATGTGGTTTGGTTAGGCTTGTTTTTCTTCGTTTATGTAATTTAGTTAATAAGGGCGTGGGTTTGGTGTAATTAAGCCAAACGCCATGGCCACAATAATCAGTATTAATAATAGCGCGGAATAAATTAAACGCCGCCCGATAAACTGGCTCATTGACACCGTTGTTTGGTCTTTTCGCATGATATTTAATGCTTGAAACAAGCTAATAAGTACGAACAAAAATAAGACAACAAACAGTAATTTAATGGGCCACATAACTCACTACCTTGGTAACTTGGAGTTATTAACTTATATGACAATGAAGCGCTTAGCAATTAACACGATGTCAGTTCTAGGTTTAGTTGTGTTATTTGTTGTCTTGATTAAATTGGGTTTCTGGCAGCTCAATAGCGCGGTTGTTAAACAGCAATCGATGGATGCACGAGAAAAAGCAATGAGCGTCGCTATGAAAAAGCTTCCGCATCCATCAGCTGTAAGGAAATACCATGGACAGCGAGTCTCATTGAGTGGCCGTTTGGATTTTGAGCAAACACTACTGTTAGACAATAAAGTACTCAATGGACAAGTTGGTTATCATGTATTGATTCCATTTTACCCAAACATTGACGGATCCGCTGACATGGTGCTAGTGGACGCAGGGTGGGTTGCAGCTGGTACTCATCGAGACGTATTACCTACATTAACTCAGTGGCGAGATATTGAACAAATCAGAGGGTTCATTTATCAATCTGAGCATAATCCATTTATTCAAAAAACTGAACCGCAAAAGTCAATCAGTTTTCCGCTCGTCATCAATCAGTTTGATACAGCGGATTTGGCCAAGGTGTTTGAAATATCACTCTATCCGGCAATGGTGCGATTAGACCCTAGCAGTGAGTGGGGGTATGAAAAACAGTGGCTTTGGCAAAACAGAATGACCCCTGAAAAACATCGCGGTTATGCCGTGCAATGGTTTGCATTAGCCGCAACACTGTTATTGTTAAGTAGTATTTTTATTTGGCGTTTAAACCGAAAGCAACCTGAGTTATTAGGAGCAATAAATAATGAGTGAGCAGAATAAAACGCGTAAAAATACGCAATTAATTTTTATGGTATTAGCTTTTCTTATACCTGTTGTTGCCGCGAAGATTTTGCTGGCCTCTAACTATAAAGGAGAGGTTAAAACTTATGGGGGCGAGTTACTGGATATGGATTTGTCTTATCAAGAACTAGTTAAAGAGCCCAATTTAACCAGAGATTGGCAATTGATGTACGTGACAAATCAAGTATGTGAAACAAACTGTCAAGAGCAGCTCTATTATGTGACTCAAACCTACCGTGCTCTTGGCCGATTACAAAGTCGAGTGCGTGTTGGTTCCTTGATGACATCTGCGTTGTTATCTTCCCCCGAATTTTTATCAGGTATTGATTTTACGCAACAGACACTGAAAAACGCTGCAACCGATCTTGAAGATAGCGTTCTCATCATTGACCCTCTTGGTAAATTGGTGATGCGTTATGAACTTTCTGGGTCAAAACAACAGCGATTAAAAAAATCTCACGATATGTTGTTAGATATAAAACGTTTATTGAAACTTTCTCGCATAGGATAGGAGTTCACAATGGCTAAGTCTTCAATGATTTCAAGCGGTACGGTAGCCAACGATGCTAATTTTTTTACGAGCTTAATAATCCACTGGCGTGCTTATTATGAGCTAACTAAGCCCCGCGTTATTATGCTGTTGTTGCTCACTGCCGTCGTTGGTATGTGCTTAAGCACTCAAGGCTTACCTGATGTATCTCGTATGATATGGGGCAGTTTGGGTATTGGTTTGTTATCAAGTGCAGGAGCGGTATTTAACCACTGCATAGACCGTAATCTAGATATCAAAATGGCTCGAACACATCGCAGACCACTACCAACCGGTAAAGTAACCCTATCTCAAGCGCTGAGCTTTGGTGTATTAATATCATTCGTTGGGATGATCATTTTATGGTGGTTGGTTAATCCTTTAACCGCAGTGTTAACCTTTATGAGTATGTTGGGATATGCCGTCGTGTATACAGTTTGGCTAAAACGGGCAACGCCGCAAAATATCGTCATCGGTGGAATTGCAGGTGCTGCGCCACCGTTACTAGGCTGGACTGCAATAACAGGCACCATCGACGGTAACGCGTTATTGTTAGTGATGATAATTTTTACTTGGACACCACCTCATTTTTGGGCGTTAGCTGTCGATAGAGTCGAAGATTATCGTAAAACGGGTTTGCCAATGCTGCCAGTCACTCATGGAAGAGAATTCACAAAAACCATGATTTTACTGTATACCATCTTACTGATGGCCGTTGGCTTGTTACCTTATCTGACAGGGATGTCTGGTCTGTTGTACTTTATTGGTTCTACTGTGATTAATTTAGGCTTTTTCTATGTTGCATGGCAACTGAAATTCACACCTAAAAAACGTTCGCCAATGGCGGTTTTTAAATACTCTATCACCCATCTTATGTTATTGTTTGTGATTCTTTTATTAGACCATTATTTGCTATAACAACAATTGGAAAAGATTTGTGAAAAAGATCATTTTAATCGCAGTTGGTGTCGTTTTTATCGCCTTGGGGTTATTGGCTAGAGAGTTTTTAGTTGAACCTAAATCAACACCCAAACTTGCGCAATCAGCAGTCATCGATAAAGGCGATTATCGATTATTTTCTCCTGCTAAAACGGTCAACGAATTCGTTTTAAATATGAATGAAGGGAGCTTTAGTAATCAGGATTTAATGAATAAATGGACATTTGTCATCTTTGGCTATACTTATTGTCCTGATGTGTGCCCGACGACCTTAACGCGCGTTAAATCAGTGTTATCGTCATTAAACGAAACAGCTAATGTGCAGGTTGCCTTTGTGTCAGCTGATCCGCTGCGAGATACACCACAGCGACTTCATCAATATGTAAATTATTTTGATAGTAGTTTTTTAGGTCTTACTACGAGCCATGATAAGTTATTTCCATTTGCGCAAAATCTTTATTTACCTTATGGCATTGTTGCTGTGCAAAAGAGCGAAGATTATGCGGTCAATCACAGCGCGTCTATTGCCTTGATAAATCCACAAGGGAAATATATCGCTCAGTTTAAGCCACAACATATTGCAGGCGAAGTACCAACGGTTGATATGAAGCAGATGGCAAAATCTTTTAAAGATATTGTTAGTTTATGATGTTTGTGAACAAAGAATTTGATGACGTGTCGACTCAACTAAGGTTAATGCGACTGACATAGTTTCGGGTGCTGCATTTAATTTAGTTAATGATTTGGTTAAATGAGTTACTACGCGGTCAAAATGTTGTTCGGACAAGCCTAATTTTTCAACTAATGGCCGGTGAATGTCGTCAAGTTTAAAGGTTTGCTCGCTTTCTTTACTAAACAATAAATATTTAAAAAATTGTTCTTGATGGCGAATCAATCTATTGATGTCATGGCCGGTAAAAAAATGGGGCTAATACTGGATCGATAAGGACATATTGATAGAACTTTTTCACCAGCTTTTTAATCGCTTGATCTTGCGGTAACTCTTCAAAAGGCGTGTGCATTGAAACTCCGTAATCTACATTAATCCATTTATTGTTAATGACTTATTAGTTAAGTACTAGATTCACAATAACAATTAACGCTATCACAAAAATAGTTACTAAAACAACGCCTGCAATGGCAAAATAAGCAAAGCTTCCTTGGCTAAAGTCTCTTAATCGATTATTGTCATTTTGAACGCCAAATAGTGCTGCACATACACTGACAATAACTTGCCAAAAACTAGGTTTTTGTAATTTATCATTCATTGGCGTCTCCAATTTATGCTAATTGATGTTGTTGTAAGGTGAATCCATTACTACTTGGTATAAATTCTAATTGATGTGTTAAACAATCGAGTTTATCGCGACTATCGTGGCTAACAAATAACACATGAGTATTACTATGACGTGTTATGTAATCAACTAATGCCAACACTTGAGCACGGTGATGATTATCAAGGCCTAAACATGGCTCATCCAAGATCAAAATAAGCGGTAATTTTACTACGGCACGGACAATTAATACTAATCGTTGTTCTCCATAAGATAACTGGGAAAAAGGTTGTTTGGCAAGCGAAGATAAGCCAAGTAACTCAAGCCATTGTTGGGCTATTTCAATCTGCGTATCTGTTGGTGAATCATATAAACCTATTGTATCGAAAAAACCTGAAACGATGGCGCCTAAAACGCTAGTACTTGCGCGATAATCGCGATGAAATTGAGCGCTAATTAATCCGTAATGGCGTTTAATATCCCACACTGTTTCACCTGTGCCTCGTTTGCGGCCGAACAATGTTATATCTTGACCGTAAGCCTTTGGGTTATCGCCGTTAATTAGGCTAAGCAGTGTTGATTTTCCACAGCCGTTGGGACCCGCTAAGCGCCAGTGCTGATTCGGCATAAAATCCCAATCCAATCCATCAAATACAAGGTTATCGTCATAACTCACTTTTACTTGCTTTAATGAAGCGAAGGCTTGTGAATTATCAAGGTGTTCATAATGATGGCAATCAGGAAGGTGATGCGGCAGGCTTATTTCAACCTTGTTATGTTGTTGCCAAGTTGCTGAATTTAGCACTTTTTCGCGGGTGTCAAAAATAGCATTTTTTCCATCATTTAATAATAATATTTTGTCAATATTATCTGGAAGTTCGTCATGATAAAAATCGATAATGATAAGGCTTTGGCCTGCCTTAATTAAGCTTGATAATGCACATGAAAGTCGATGTTGAGAGGCAATATCTAACCCGGCAAATGGCTCATCAAGAATTAGTAGTTGAGGTTTGGCGGCAATAGCTTTAGCAAGTAACACTTTTCGCACTTGCCCTGTTGAAAGCACTTTAAAAGGTTTATCAAGTAGACTTTCAATACCCAACATTGCAATAGCTGAATGTGAGTGTTCACTATCTCCAATAATATCAAATGCTGTTCGTCCCCAATCTATTCCACCTTCAATATTTTCGCTGTCATCATTGTATCGGTCGATGGCTAAAATTGTTTCTTCAACATCAAAACTGATTAGCTCAATGGTGGAAGGCGAATTAATATTAATGATGTCTGATGCAGCCAATGGTTGACCAAACTCTCCTTTGATTAATTGCCCTAGTAACGATTTACCGCACGCATTGTCTCCACAAATAAGTAATGATTCTCCACTTGGTAAGTGAAGATCTTGTAGGTAAAGCGATCGTTGAGTATCGAGTGCGATAAAAATTTCGTTGATGGACAGCATAGTCGTTTAGTTATTTAGTGTTAATTAGCCCAAGAGCATAGCACCAGATAAGTGTTTGCCCAACGCTTGTTAATCCCAATTCGTATTAGCAAATAGTCAAAGAATATAAATGAGCTGTTGACGATATAGGTTGTCAGATGATTTAATGCACGCAACCTTTCTATTGCCGCAGCGTTTTTTGACGATGCGATGAAAGGCCAGAAGAGGAGCGTTAGCCAGGTAGCTACATTGAAAGGTCCAAACCTTAATGATGTGTAGTAATGGGGTCTGACGCCGAGAGATGACTATTGATTTGGATAATAGTTGTTTCGGACATTAAGGCTGAATCCTTAATGACTGTCACCTATTTATTGGTGGAGAGCTTCTGGTCTTTGTATAAACCGTGGCTTTGCGCTGCTGTTTGTCAAATGCCTTTAGTTCTCCGAACGAAATTTGTTCGAGAGAAGCATGTTAAATTCCTACATTTTAAACGTTAATTCATGTTGGCTCAGTATTCGCTACTGGTTAGGCAAATTTGCCTCCTGCGTAAGTGCTGGTCATAAACCCCGGTTGTTTAATTTTCTTTTAATTAATCAAATATAACGGAGTTTATTATGAATCATAAAGTCGCCAAATTTGGCGGAACAAGTTTAGCCAATTTTGAAGCAATGAGCCGTTGTGCTGACATTGTTTTATCTTCCCAATCGACACGCATTGTTGTGGTAAGTGCCAGTAGTGGTGTGACTAATTTATTAGTGAGTTTAAGCACCGGGGCATTGCCTGCGACGCAGCGTAATGCCGCTATTGCAAAAATTAGTGAGATTCAATCAGCTATAGCAACGCATCTTGAACTGAGCTCACAGCAGTTATCGCTAATTGATGACTTACTCGAAAAAGTTGGCGATATCGCCACATCAATTGCACGATTGAATGTCGGTGAAGAGCAGGTTCGCACGCAGTTAACAGATAAACTACTTGCTTGTGGTGAACAACTGTCATCGACGTTATTTACACAGGTACTGATTGAACGCGGTGTCAACGCGCATTGGTTAGATGTACGTGATGTCATGCGTACATCAAGTGATTTTGGTAAAGCAACTGTGTGCATTGACACTGTTGTACAATTAGCCAGCGAAAGAATAACGCCATTACTTGAAAAACAAGTGATTGTGACTCAAGGGTTTATTGGCAGTGATGAAGCTGGAAATACGACGACGCTCGGCCGTGGTGGTAGCGATTATTCGGCAGCGTTACTCGGCGAGGCAACTCATTGTTCGCAAATTGATATTTGGACTGATGTCACAGGTATTTTCACAACAGATCCTAGAATTACTGCGCAGGCTTATGCGCTTGAAGAAATCAGTTTTAATGAAGCCGCGGAAATGGCAACGTTTGGCGCTAAAGTACTTCATCCTTCAACGTTAATTCCTGCAATGCGATGTAAAATTCCTGTTTTTGTTGGCTCTTCTAGAGCGCCTGAAGCGGGCGGCACCATAGTGCGTAATGAAACTGAGTCGAAGCCTGTTTATCGGGCGATAGCTCTGCGCCGTGAGCAAACATTACTAACGGTAACTAGCATGGATATGCTACATGCACCGGGTTTTTTGGCGCGAGTATTTACTATTTTGGCCAAATACAATCTAAGTGTTGATTTGGTAACTACCTCAGAAGTGAGTGTTGCCATTACGCTAGATAATACGGGATCAAATTCTGGCGGAAATACACAAATTAGTCAGGCGATGCTGGCTGAATTAGAAGCTGTTTGTCAGGTGACTATTGAAAAGGACTTGGCATTAGTTGCACTTATAGGTAACGCTATCGATACCAGTTATGGTGTTGGTACTCGTCTATTTTCGACATTACATGATGTCAATGTTCGAATGATTTGCCAAGGTGCAAGCTCTCATAATTTGTGTTTCTTGGTGGAAGGGAACCAAGCAACTGATGTGATCAGTCGCCTGCATCACGCAATGTTTGAGCAAAATGCGCAAGGGGTGGCGTAATGAGACAACAACAATTTGACGTTAAAAGTTATCCTTTATGGACCGCTCTAGTTACGCCTTTTAATGATGAAGGGAATATTGATTTTGATAATTTATCCTTTTTGGTTGAACAACAAGTCGCCGCTGGTAATGGATTGTTACTTGTTGGGAGCACCGGAGAAGGCCTTGCGCTTACGGAAGATGAGCAGGAAACTATTGTTCGTTTTGTATGTAAAAAATCTCCTGCGGTTCCCATTATGGTTGGGGTAGGCGGTTTTGACTTAATGACGCAACAAAACTGGATTACCCGTTGTAATGATTTGCCTATCGATGCTTATTTGTTAACGGCGCCGCTTTACGCAAAACCAGGACCTATTGGTCAAACACAATGGTTTAGAGCATTATTACAAGCGACTGATAAACCTTGCATGATTTACAACGTGCCGTCACGAACCGGTGTTGAGTTAAGTCCTTGTGCATTGGCTAAGTTGCGTGATGAAGAAAATTTTTGGTCAGTCAAAGAAGCCAGTGGCAGCCCGTTAAAGTTCAGTGAATTTAAGAAAGCCTTACCAAATATCGCGATTTATAGCGGAGATGATGCATTGCTTCCTGAATTTAGCTTGTTGGGCGCGACAGGTTTGGTATCTGTTTGCGCTAATGTATGGCCACAAGCAACGCAACTGTATGTTGCCCAATGTTTGAATAAGCCGCAAAGCACTGCATTTAATTTATGGCGAGATGCTATCGAAACGTTGTTTAGTGTCGCTAACCCCATCCCACTTAAAGTGTTGATGCACCAGTTAGGGCAAATTAGTAGCCCATTGCTACGGGCACCTTTGACACACGAAGAATTAACGTGCTTAGCAGGTATTACCGAAGCTCATTATCAAATTACTCAGTGGTATCAATCTCAAACACGCCGTGTCGTGAATAGTTAACAAGGTTTTATAGAATGAATTGGCAACAAGTTTTAGAACAATTAGAGTGTGGCGAAGTACGTAGCGCAAACAAAGATGAAAATGGCGTTTGGCAAGCAAATGTTGATGTGAAACAGGCTATTTTGGCTTCATTTAAAGCGGGCGAAAATGTCGATTACGATGGCGCTTACGCTGGGTTCGTTGACAAAGATAATCTGGCACCGCGCCAGTTTAGTGTGCAAGACAATGTGCGTTTAGTGCCTGGTGGATCGTCGGTACGTCGTGGTGCGTATGTCGCACCAGGTGTCATCATTATGCCACCAGCTTACATTAATATTGGTGCCTATGTGGATAGTGGCACTATGGTTGATTCTCATGCGCTAGTGGGCTCATGTGCGCAAATTGGTAAAAACGTACATTTGTCGGCGGGTGTTCAAATTGGCGGCGTATTAGAGCCAATTGGTGCTTCGCCAGTTGTGGTTGAAGACAATGCATTTATTAGCGCTGGTTGTATTTTAGTTGAGGGCGTTGTTGTCAAAGAAGGCGCTGTGTTAGCGCCTAATGTCACTTTGTCTGCGTCTGTACCGGTTTATGATGCCGTCAATGAACGCCTATTAGAAAAAGGTGCACCCATTCCTGAAAATGCGATTGTTGTGCCGGGTACTCGTCCTGTCAATACGCAGTGGGGGAAGGAGCAAGGATTATCGATGCAATGTCCAATTATTGTAAAATATCGCGATAGTCAAAGTGATGCCGCATTAGCATTAGAGCAGGCATTGCGTTAATGAGTCATCATTCTTTTATAGAGAAAAATCGGCAATTAATTGCTGATTTTTCGGCAACTCAAGATGTTCCATTTTATGCTTATGATATCGACGGTTTAGCCACACATATAAAACAACTCGTCAATGATGACATTAAGTTATGGTTTGCTGTAAAAGCAAATCCACTATCGAGTGTCATTAAAACATTAGCTAATCAAGGTATGCAATTTGATGTCGCAAGTAGCGGTGAACTCGATCAGGTACTTGCTCAAGGCGTGAAGCCTGAGCATATTCTTAATACTGGTCCAGCTAAATCATTGGCACAAATTACACATTTCTTTGAGCAAGGGGTGTCTGTATTTGTCGCTGAAAGCGCAAATCAATTAGCCTTAATTAATCAGCAAGCCAAAGTATTTAATGTCGTGCCGTCCATCTTGTTACGTGTGCAATTGCGCTTTGAACAAGATAGTGATAATCCTTTGGGTGGCAATGAATTAACACCATTTGGACTGGGTAGCGATGAATGGAACGATGTTGATTTGTCGCAATTTGATCAAATAAACGTTATCGGTCTGCATATCTTTCAATGGGGCAACATGCTCGAGGCCGATGCATTAATTGATTTATGGCAGGCGATGGTTTCACCGCTTAAAGCGTTGGCAATGGCCATGGGGTTTGAACTCTCTGTTCTCGATTTGGGCGGCGGCTTAGGCGTGCCGTATGAAGGTGATGAGCGAAGACTTGATTGGGAGACGTTGAAACAAGCACTAATCAAAATAAAAACTCAAGCAGGTGTGGATGAACTATGGTTAGAGCTTGGACGATTTGCGGTGGCAGAGTATGGTTATTATATTAATCGCGTGGTTGATGTAAAAAATAATTACCAGCAAGATTTGGTTGTTATGCAGGGTGGCATTAATCATTTATTACGTCCGGCAATTACTTCACAGCCATTTCCTACCTGCTTATTAAGAAACTCTAGTGCGTCAGCGTTGCCGTTTCATATTCATGGCCCGCTATGTACAAGTTTGGATAAGTTAGGAACGTTATCACTGCCTAGTGATGTTCAGATAGATGACATCTTAATATTTTCTCAATGTGGCGCTTATGGTTTTACCGAATCGATGCCATTTTTCCTATGTCATGAATTGCCTGCTGAGGTTATTGTGATTGACGGTGATGTCGAAACTATTCGTCCTGCATTACCAGCATCGAGTTATTTGTTTTAAAGAGAGAAAGTAATGACAACAATTGAACACTCAACACTTGAAGTTGCTGTGCTAGCGAATGGACAAGCCTTGTCTGTACCTGTTTACCGCATACGTGGAGAGTCTGATGGCCCCAGTGTTTATATTCAGGCGAATATGCATGGCGCCGAAGTGCAGGGTAATGCGGTTATTTATCAGTTGCTTGAACAGTTTAAATCGTTACATTGCTTAGGGAATATTACGTTAGTACCGCTAGCAAATCCCATTGGAAGCAACCAAAAGAGTGGAGAATTTACGCTGGGTCGATTTGATCCCATTACAGGTGAAAACTGGAATCGCGGCTATCATTTTAATAAATCATTGCCAATTGAATTTGCCGCCGATAATAAGCAATTAACGAATGAGGAGATAAAGCAAAAATTTAGGCAAGCAATTATCGATGATTTAGAGAAAAACAAACTAAATAATCCTTATGGTGCCAAGACTAGTCAACTGTTATGTGCGCAGTTGCAACGTATGGCATTTGATGCCGATATCGTACTTGATTTACATACAGGGCCTATATCTTCGCGTCATTTATATTGCCCCGAATATGCTAAAGACAGAGCCACTTTGTTTGATATTCCCCATGTATTATTTATTCCGAGTGATTTTGATGGTGCAATGGATGAAGCGACGTTTTGTCCGTGGTGGCAATTGCAACAAGCTTATCAAGCTCAGGGGCGTGATATTGATGTCATGGTAGAAGCCTTTACATTAGAATTGGGATCGCAAGAGTGGCTATCATTGGCAGCGGCCAGTGAAGACAGTGATAGTGTCCTAAGTTACCTTCAAGCACGCGGCGTGATTAAAGGTGAAGTCTTTAACCCACGTCAAATGACACGCTATGGCTGTATGCTTGAACATTATCGCGCACTCTATGCGCCGCAAAGTGGACTAGTGGAATATCTGGCTCCTTTTGGTGAAATATTAGAAGAAGGGCAGCCATTGGTTCAAATGCTCCATATGGAGCGTTATGTAGATGACGATTGTGTTACACAAGTTAACGCGCCACAGCGATGTATTCCTGTATTACATTTTGCGTCAGCCAGTGTTAACCGAGGGACAGAGCTTTACAAAGTGATGACTAATTTCTTCACATTGTAAGTTACAAACGGCCTTAAAATCGTTATGCTAGCGCCCATTATCCTTTGTTAGAGAATACAACATGGTTATTGGGCGTAGAAAAAAGCCAACAGTGGACATGCCAACGGTGCAAGCCACCGTTGTTGAAGTAAATATTGAGCCAATTGAGCTTTATAAAATATTAAAAATTGAAAACCTTGTAGAAGGCGGCGGAGAAGCAAAAATTCGTATCGCTAATGGTGAGGTGATGCTTAATGGTCTAGTAGAGACTCGCAAGCGTAAGAAGGTTTACCACAATGATGAAGTTGAATATGCTGGTGAATTAATGAAAGTTCAGGTAATTGGAAAAGAGTAATGGCGTTTAATAGTGGCGCTATCAAACGCTGTCTCTTATACACATCTCCGAGCCCACGAGACTAGG
>CAJXRU010000070.1 GCA_913060565.1 uncultured Gammaproteobacteria bacterium
GTCTCGTGGGCTCGGAGATGTGTATAAGAGACAGAAATCAGACTTTGATTATCGTCTACAAACGCCAGAACGTGTCGGGCGAGCCGGCATTAATAAAGTCGGCTTAGGCTGCTTACTGGGATTAGAAGATTGGCGAACGGATGCGTTTTATGTTGCAAAGCAACTTCGCTTCTTAGAGAAGCAGTTTTGGAGTATGAAGTTTTCATTAGCTTTTCCACGCTTGCGTCCTTGCGAAGGAGGTGGCGATATTAATTCACCGATGAATGAACGAGAGTTAGTGCAGCTAATTTGTGCTTATCGTATTTTTAATCAACAAGTAGAATTATCTCTTTCTACTCGGGAATCCGCTGTCTTTCGCAATAACATGATGGCGCTTGGTATCACGACGATGAGTGCGGAATCGAAAACACAACCCGGTGGATACGCTAGTGACGATAAATCATTGGAGCAGTTTAGTATTGATGATACTCGCAGTGTAGATGTTGTAGCGCAGATGATTACTGACAAGGGCTATCAGGTTGTGTGGAAAGACTGGCAGCAGGGATTGATTACGGCATAATCGGCTAAAAAAGGAGCTTTACGCTCCCTTTAACCAAGATTTTTTATAGAATCATGGCCGCAGCACTGCCAAATATGATTAGTGGAATATTGTAATGCAGGAAAGTTGGCACGACAGTATCCCAAATATGATCGTGTTGACCGTCGACATTTAAGCCAGATGTAGGCCCAAGCGTGGAATCTGACGCTGGTGAGCCAGCATCTCCCAGCGCTGCTGCTGTGCCGACTAAAGCAGCGGTTCCCAACACTGAAAACCCAAATGACAGACAAAGGGGAACATAGATAGCGGCGATAATTGGAATAGTGGAAAATGATGAACCGATGCCCATGGTAATTAATAACCCAATCACTAACATGACAACGGCAGCGAGCAATTTGTTGTCACCAATCACTGATGAAAAACCACTCACTAACGATTCAATGTCGCCTGTTGCCTTCATGACTGTTGCAAAGCCCGCGGCTGAAATCATAATAAAGCCGATGGTTCCCATCATTTTTACACCACTGGTAAAAATATCTTGAGTTTCGCTAGGCTTAAAAACGCCGCCGATGGCAAAGATAATTAAACCAACAATTGAACCGGCGATGATGGAGTTGCTATCGCGCTGAATAACTAATGCTGCCAGCATGGCAACGAGTGCTGCAATAATATAACGCGGATTGAAATCCAAGGTTTTCTGACTCGCATCAACTTTATGTGAGACATACTTTCGTGGCTTGCGATAGGTAATAAATAACGCCACTAATAACCCTAACAGCATACCGCCTACTGGAATCGCCATCACAAATGGGATTTGCGATGCCGTTATTTCAAGCCCATTGTTGGTTAAGTTTTTGAGTAATAATTCAATGAGGAAAACTTGACCAAACCCATAAGGGAGCAACATGTAAGTGCCGGTTAAACCGAAGGTTAACGTACAAGCAATTGCGCGTCGGTCAAGGTTAAACTGGCTAAATATCCCTAATAGTGCAGGAATTAAAATAGGAATAAAGGCGATGTGTACCGGCACGATATTTTGAGAGCTTATCGCCGCTAACAAAATAATACTAAATAGAATAGCTTTTACCATGGTATGTGAGCCATCAGCTTTACGACCAATAAGCGCAATAATTTTGTTGGCCAATAGGTCAGTTATTCCAGAACGACTAATCGCTACTGCAAATGCTCCTAACATGGCGTAATCAAGGGCGATCGGCGCGCCGCCGCCTAAACCTGATTTGAAGACGTTTATGGTTTCTAACAGTGGCATTCCACTATACAAACCACCGACAATAGCACTGATAATCAGCGCGAAAACTACGTTAATTCGACATAGTGAAAGTATTAGCATTAAAAATACAGCTAAGACAACAGCATTCATTTCGATTCCTTTATTGTTTTTATTTTCATCGCGTTAGGCTGGGCTTCAATATAACGTGTAATGAATCTTTTAGAAACCACCGTGTTGATAGAAGTGTCTGAGTTATATTGGTTAAATTCACTGATTGTTGGCATATTATGTCAGTTCATTAAGTCTGAATATGATATTACTCCTTTAAAACAGTTACTTACGATTTGGTTCTTTCTTTGCAATACACGAGTACTAGCAACAGTTGACTAGTGGTTGAATTTTCAAGGAGATAACATGAGTTTATTACGATTAATTTTAAATGTGGCTTGGTTCTTATGTGGCGGTGTCATCATGAGTTTGTTATGGGCGTTTGTTGGTATCATTGCCTGTATAAGTATTGTTGGTATTCCATTTGCGCGTTCATGCTTCGTAATAGCGCGATTAGCCCTGTGGCCGTTTGGTCACGACATTGAAAATCGTGAGTATTTAACACGTCGTGAGGACATCGGAACTGGATCTCTAGGCGTCGTGGGCAATGTTGTGTGGTTCGTACTTTTTGGCTGGTGGTTAAGCTTAGGGCATTTAATTCACGCGGTATGTTGTTTTGTAACAATCATTGGTATTCCGTTTGGTATCGTTCATCTAAAACTTGCAATGCTAAGTTTTGCACCTATTGGTCAAACCGTGGTTCCTGTTAGGTAAACGATGAGATTTCTCAATAAAGGCGCTGTTAAAGTGCCTTTTTTTTGTGTTAGCATCCGTTCAAACAAATGTTTACATAGGAAGTTGTATGACAGAAATCATTGTTCGGGGATATCATTTAGATGGCTATCAACATGTCAATAACGCGCGTTACTTAGAGTTTTTAGAAGAAGCTCGTTGGGAATGTATGACAAGCGATATTGATACGTTAGTTAAACACAATGCTGGATTTGTAGTAGCAAATATAAATATTAACTACCGCGCGCCAGCATTATTACATCAACACTTAATGGTCGAGACCCAAATCAGTAAAATTGGTAACAACAGCGGTATCGTGTCGCAGGTGATTCGCTGTAAAGAAACGGGCAATACAGTGACGGATGCACAAACAACATTTGTTTTATTTGATATGAAAAAACATAAGGTGATGGCAATTGAAGGGGAGCTACGCAACTGCTTGGAATCTTGCCAACGACGATTATCTGCGTAACGACATGCTCCTCTTTGTAAAAAAGAGCTCGGTACTAGTCCTGTACCGAGCTTAGGGGAATCACTTATATTAGCCTAGTTCATATATTTTTAACTGGGACTAATATTTTGGTGATTTTCACCGCTCTCCTTAAAGCTGTACGTGATCATTAACAAGATGGCGTGGTAACTTGTTCTTTATCTTATTGTTAACCCATTTACCCAGCCCTATAGGAATGCCTTGGTATCCGAGAACGACTTCTCCTTTTTGTTTGCTTGGATTGTCGATTGATATATCTTGTCCTTTAAGGAAGCACGTATATTGCTCTCTATCTAAATCGATAGATACTTTTCCCCATATTGTGATGGCGTCATGATTAATGGTGTGGTGCTTTTTACCAAGTTCTATTACCTTAACGCCATGGCGTGCAAATCGCATTTTGTCTGTGAGATGCTCTGAACCTGTCGGAAATGCCCATATTTCGTCATCGCGCTGATAAAGGTTATCTCCAAACTCCGCCGTTTTAAGTAGTGGTTCTAGCGCTTCTAATACATTTATCTGTTGCTTTCTAGATAACAGGCTAAACGGAAATTTGCTCTTAAATGACGGTTTTTCTGAGCTGTTTGTGGCTGATGCTTTGGTAAATTTTGCGACAAAAAAACCTTCGCTGTTGTAAATTTGCGGCCAAATGTGGAGATAACCTTCATCGGTGACTGATTTTTCAGCCCCTTCAAATAAGTTATGTAATGAAACCGCGCTTGCGTTGTTAGGAAACGCAGATAATAACCACTCACAGACTCCTTGGTTTTCAAGGCCATTAAGTGCACATGTAGAGTAGACTAATTCTCCACCTGGTTTGAGCGCCATAAACGCGCTCTTGATCAAGGCCTTTTGCAACGTTGTGATTTCATCAAGGTGTTCGACAGACCAGTTTTTAAATGCGTCATGATCCTTTCGTACTGTTCCTTCGCCGCTACATGGTGCGTCGAGCAAGATAGCGTCAAATTGGTTTTCTAAGTAGTCGCCATGAACACTGCCATCGAAATGACTAATTAGCGTATTGCTCATGCCTAGTCGTTGGAGATTGGCATGCAGTGCTTTTACGCGACTTGATGAAAATTCATTGGCTACCAATAAGCCGCGATTTCCCATTAAGGTGGCAATTTGAGTCGTCTTTGAGCCTGGTGCCGCCGCTAAATCTAAAACAAACTCAGGTGTTTGTTTAATATTTTCAAATAATGCTGTAGGAGGGAGCATTGAACTTGCTTCTTGTATGTAGAACAAGCCCGCCAAGTGTTCTGGTAATTTACCCGGCGCAGTCGCGTTTTCATTCAATGTAATCCAGTAACCATCTTTACACCAGCTTATCGGTGTAAACTTCCAACCTAAAGGCGTCATTAATGATATAAAGTCGTCATGACTTATCTTTAACGTGTTAATACGAATACTAAAGCGCAGCGGCTGCTGACAGTAGTGTATTAAATCTTCAACAGATAAGTGGTCAGGTAAAGTGTCTTTGATTAAATCAATAAACGCGTCAGGAATTTGGATATTGTTGGATGTCATGAGTGTGGCCTATGTCAATTCGGCGGCTATTGTAACTAAATCTCCCTGTGAGGTATATGTTCAAACGTTGCCGTTGTACTGCTTAATTTTGTGTATTTGCTGTTAAATTCGTCAATAGTTACGGCATAGTCAGGTAAAGACTCTTTTCATTTAACCCAACTAAGGTATAGTAGCGTGCAATTCGCTTTATAATTAATTAGAGAAAGATTTTTGAACACAGATTATTCCCTCGTTGCTCGTCAGATTGAAGCATTGACAGACGGCGAGTTTGACGCCATTGCCGTACTATCTAATGTGTCTGCAATTCTTAATCAGTCGCTTGATAATATTAATTGGGTTGGTTTTTATTTTTTAAAAGATAATCAATTAGTATTAGGCCCTTTCCAAGGTAAAGTTGCCTGTTATCGTATACCGTTAGACAAGGGTGTGTGCGGTAAAGCAATCTCGACAAATATTGTTCAACGTATTGATGATGTTCATGCATTTCCTGGGCACATTGCGTGTGATAGTGCATCTGAATCAGAAATTGTATTTCCATTAATCGTTAACGGCAAAGCAATTGGTGTGCTTGATATTGATAGCCCATCACTTGCAAGATTTACTGAACAAGATGAAGCTGGACTCACTTTGTGTGTTGAGGCGTTAGTGGCCCATCTTGCTCAATGCGATCTTGAACTTATTGCAAAATAGGAAAATAATTAATGATGTACGATAGAGTTGATATTCACCAATACCTGTTTGACGCTAGTGAAGTTGGCGAGTGGGAAGGTGAAGAAGAACTAGCTGCGGAAAACATTAATAGAATTTACCATCATTTATTTAGTGTCATTGATGAATCGATTGACCTTGATCTCTTTGAACAAATGATTGATGCGGTATGGCCATACTGGCAATACCAACCTGGACTTTTGGAAGTGGACGATGAACTTGTCGTACACTTTGTAACATTTTTAATTGAAGAATTTGAAGTAAACTCGGAAGAATAAATGACTACTACAGTTAAACTAACAGACAATAAGGCAATCATTGCAATGCTGGCAGAAACATTTCCAGCATGTTTTACTATCAAAGGCGAAGCAAAGCCTTTAAAAATTGGCTTATTTCAAGAGCTTAGTGAGCGTTTGGCAGAAGACGAACGTGTGAGCAAAACTCAACTTCGTGGTGCTATTCGTCATTATACGACGAGTTGGAGATACCTACGTTGTATTAAAGCCGGCGCGAAACGTGTTGATTTAGATGGCGTTGAAGGCGATGAGCTAGAGCAAGAACATATTGACCATGCTGCCCAAACACTGGCACAGTCACAAGAGAAAGCTAAGCAACGTGAAGCCGCTAAGAAAGCTGCTAACCCAGAAAAAGCTAAAAAACCAAAGCCTGCTGCTCGTGCTAAACAAGCAAGTAAAGTACGTTCAAGCAAGCCTGCGGCTAAAGTATTGACGGGTGACAAAGTTGAAGATATTAACACGCTAAAAATTGACCAGTCAGTATTGGTTAACGTAGCAAAAGCGCCAATGAGCGGAACTATTGTTGATATTACTAAGTCAGACGTAAAGGTTGCTTTAGCATCAGGTATGGTCATTAAAGTAAACGTTGACCAAATTTTGACTAAGTCGTAATAATTAAAATTTAATTTAGCAAGGAGATTTTATATGCTAAACCGTATAACGTTAGGAATTATTCCATTAGTGTTAGCTGGACAGGCAATAGCCTTAGACAGTAAATATAAGATGGATGAAATTCCTGAGTTAGCGCCAGAGCCACAACATAAAGTCTCCACTACACGCTTAACCGGGTTATTTACTCGCACTCATTTCAAGACCTTTGATCTTAATGATCAGTTTTCGTCAAAGATTGCCAAGCGTTATGTTGAAAATCTTGATTTCAACAAATCGCTGTTTACGCAAGCAGACATCGATGGCTTTAATAAGTTAAACACGAATATTGACGATATGCTCAATGCTGGTGATGTATCAGCCATTTACAGTATTTATTCATTGCACATGAAGCGTCGATTTGAACGTTACCAATATGCGTTGTCGTTGCTAGATAAGCCGATGAATTTTACGGTTGCTGATGATTATGTATACGATCGTGAAGATGCAAATTGGGCGAAGAACACCAAGGAACTTGATGAGTTATGGCGTCAGCGCGTTAAGTATGATGCGCTAAACCTTAAACTTGCTGGTAAAGAATGGCCGGAAATTCAAGAAGTATTAGGTAAACGCTATAACAACGCTTTAAAACGCATTACTCAAACTAAGAGTGAAGATGTTTATCAAGTGTTTATGAATTCGTTTGCACGTGCTATTGATCCTCACACGAGTTATTTATCACCTCGTAATGCTGAGCGTTTCCAAGTAGAGATGAGCTTATCTCTCGAAGGAATTGGCGCCATGCTGCGCGCGGAAGATGATTACACCATTATTACTGAGCTTGTTCCTGGCGGCCCTGCTGACAAAAGTGAACAACTTGGTCCTGACGACAAAATCGTTGGTGTCGGACAAGGCGATGAAGAGATTGTTGATGTTGTTGGCTGGCGTTTAGATGATGTCGTCGATTTAATTAAGGGCCCAAAAGGGTCGACGGTTAAATTAGAAATAGTCTCTGGTAATGTTGGTGGACTTGATAATTCGCGTATTGTTTCTATTGAGCGTGACAAAGTTAAACTTGAAGATCGTCAAGCAAAATTAGAAATCATTGAGTCTGAGCTGCCTGAGTACAAAGGTCGCCGCCTAGCAGTCATTGATATCCCGAGTTTCTACGTTAATCTCACACGTGATGTTAAAAAGCTCATTTTAGAAGCTAAAGAGAAAAATGTTGAAGGCTTAGTCATTGATCTTCGAAATAACGGTGGTGGTTCATTGCCTGAAGCGATGGCATTAAGCGGGTTATTCATCGAGCAAGGCCCAGTTGTTCAGGTAAAAAACGGTGAAAACCGTGTCGATGTTAAATATGATCCAGATAACACCACCTTCTATGATGGAAAGGTGTCAGTATTAGTTAATCGTTATAGTGCTTCGGCATCTGAAATTTTCGCAGCAGCGCTGCAAGATTATGGTCGAGCATTAGTCCTTGGTGAGCAAACGTTTGGTAAGGGCACAGTGCAGCAGCATCGCGGACTTAGCCGAATTTATGATTATTATAAAAAGCCAATTGGCTATATCACTTATACGATTCAAAAATTCTATCGTATCAACGGTGGCAGTACGCAGAATAAAGGTGTCATACCAGATATCTTGTTCCCAACACCGATTATTGCCGATGAATTTGGTGAGGTAGTTGCAGACAACACGTTACCTTGGGACAGCATTCCCAAGGCGCGTTACAAAGTGTTAGGTGAAGTTAGCCCATCTAGCTTCAAACCGTTAACAGCAAAGCATTTATCACGCATCGCTAATGAGCAAGAATTTGTTTTCATGGACGAAGATATTGCACGTTATAAAGCCGATAAAGATAAAGTTAGTGTCAGTTTAGTGGAAAGTGTGCGTAAAGCAGAGCGTGAAGACGGTGAAAAACGTTCGTTAACACGTGCTAATTTGCGTCGCCAAGCACAGGGATTAAAGCCTGTTAAATCACTAGATGACTTGCCAAAGAAAGCGCCTGCACTTGATCCATATTTGGATGAAGCGGCAAATGTTACCTTTGATTATATTGATTTGGGTAAAATAGCGAAACGTTAATTTGCTATCGTATGACAATAAAGGCCGCTTATAGCGGCCTTTTTACGTAGATAACCTTGTTAATCAACAACTGTTGACGACACAATGATGGTTTAGTCGTTCGACTATTCTAATACAGTACATTGTGTTCAAACGAAAATTGATGATATAACTTTCTTTTCATCTGCATACTTACATCAATCATTAATTAACGTGTAAGTAGAGAATAACAATAATAATTGGATATTTATGAATTCACAGATCAAACGACCGTCATTATTGGACGCATTTGCGCCAGTGATACTGATGGTGACACTTTTAGGTGGTGCAGTATTTTATTTCGGTGATTCGTCGTCATCGGGGGCAAACCAAATTGCATTACTGTTAAGTGCTGGCTTAGCCGCAATTATTGGCATAAAAAATGGCTTTAAATGGGATGATATCGAAGCAGGTATTATTAAGGGCATTAGCTTATCAATGACGGCGATTTTAATTCTATTGGCCGTCGGCTCGCTGATTGGTACATGGTTGCTTTCCGGCACTGTTCCCACCATGATTTATTATGGTTTACAGATTTTGTCTCCGTCTTATTTCTATGCAGCTACTTGTATTATTTGTGCGATAGTTGCTATCAGTATCGGTAGTAGTTGGACTGTTGCTGCCACCATTGGTGTTGCGTTAATGGGTGTTGCTGGTGGCTTAGGTGTTTCACTGCCTATTACCGCTGGTGCAATCATCTCAGGTGCGTATTTTGGTGATAAAATGTCGCCTTTGTCAGACACAACAAATCTGGCACCAGCCGTTGCTGGTACCGATTTATTTACGCATATTCGCCACATGGCATGGACATCTTTCCCAAGTTTCGTTTTCGCGCTTGTGGTTTTCATCATCTTAGGTATGACTGAGACTAGCAGTGCAGAAGCGACACGAATTGCGCAGTTAAGTGAAGGCTTAACGAGCAAATATACCATCGCTTGGTATTTAATTATTCCACTGCTTGTCACCCTAACATTGGCATTAAAGAAAGTTGCTGCATTTCCAGCGGTATTTATTGGCGCTTTGGTTGGCGGCCTATGGGCAGTATTGTTTCAACAGGAATTAATTATTGAGCTGGCAGGTGAAGGCCTTGATGGCATTGGTGCGAATGTAACCGTCATTTGGACAGCTATGTTTGATGGCGTTTCAGTTGATACTGGTGATGCTGCACTCAATGACTTGTTGTCTGGCGGCGGTATGTCATCAATGCTCACCACAATTTGGTTGATCATTACGGCAATGGTATTTGGCGCGGTGATGGAACACGTTGGTTTATTAAAACGTGTTGTTGACTTATTAGTTGGTTTTGCACAATCAGCGTCTTCATTAATCATTACAACGATAGTGACGGCATTTGGTAGTAACTTGTTAACGGCGGATCAGTATATTTCCGTTGTTATGCCCGGTCGTATGTTTAAAGATGAATATGAAAAACGTGGTCTAGCGCCGGAGAATCTCTCGCGTGCATTGGAAGACGGTGGCACGGTAACGTCTGCACTTGTTCCTTGGAATACGTGTGGTGCGTATATGCAATCTGTATTACTTGTTAGCCCGTTAGAATATGCAGTGTTCTGTGTATTTAACTGGGCAAGCCCAATTTTCGGTGTAATTTTTGCGCTGTTAGGCTTTAAAGTGAAAAAGTTAGTCTCTAAAGAAGAGCCTCAATTTAACTAAGTTCAAATTTTTGATATAAAAGCCTGAGTTTCTCAGGCTTTTTTTATGCCCAATTATTTTCAAGGGAAGGTTATGTCTCAAGATACAACACAATATTTAAAAGATTACACAACACCAGATTATTTAATTAGCGACATCGGACTCGAGTTTGAGCTTAATGAAACAGCGACCGTAGTGACCGCTATATCAAAAGTAACATGCCAACGTGCAGGCGCGCCGTTAAAACTTGACGGTGAAGATTTAGAATTGTTGTCGGTGAGTATTAATCACCACGCGCTTGAAGCAGGGGAGTATAGGCTTGAAGATAATATACTGCTCATCGAAGAGGTACCTGAGACCTTTGAATTAACCATTGTTACGCAAATCAACCCAAGCGAGAATACAAAACTTGAAGGGTTATATATCGCTGGCGATGCATTTTGTACGCAATGTGAAGCACAGGGCTTTAGACGTATAACTTATTATCTTGATCGCCCTGATGTGATGGCGATCTATACGACAAAAGTCATTGCAGACCGTGATAAGTATCCGTTTTTATTAAGTAACGGTAACAAAATTGATAGTGGTGAACTCGACGGAAATCGTCATTTTGCAACTTGGCAAGATCCCCATAAAAAACCAGCGTACCTTTTCGCGTTAGTCGCGGGAGATTTTGATTTATTGACGGGGGAATACGAAACTAAATCAGGGCGCAATGTCGCACTAGAGTTTTTCGTTGATAAAGGAAACAAAGATAAAGCGACTTACGCACTTGGGGCACTGCAACGTTCGATGAAGTGGGATGAAGAACGTTTTGGCCTTGAATATGACTTAGACATATACATGGTCGTTGCCGTTGATTTCTTTAATATGGGGGCCATGGAGAATAAAGGGTTAAACGTCTTTAACAGTAAATATGTATTGGCGGATAAGGAAAGTGCAACAGATAAAGATTTCCATGGTATTGAATCGGTTATTGGTCATGAGTACTTTCACAACTGGACAGGCAATAGAATTACCTGTCGCGATTGGTTCCAGTTGAGCTTAAAAGAAGGGTTGACTGTTTTTCGCGATCAGGAATTTAGCTCTGATTTAGGCTCTCGTGCTGTTAATCGTATTGATGCGGTTAAAGTCATTCGCTCTCATCAATTTAGCGAAGATGCTAGCCCGATGGCGCATCCTATCCGCCCTGAGGCGGTCATGGAAATGAATAACTTCTATACGGTGACAGTGTATAACAAGGGCGCCGAAGTTATCCGCATGATTCATACATTACTTGGCGAAGATAGATTTCAAGCAGGCATGCGTGAATACGTTTCGCAGTTTGATGGCATGGCTGTTACTTGTGATGATTTTGTCAATGCAATGGCTACGGGATCCGGCGTCGATTTGGCTCAGTTTAAACGTTGGTATCAACAAAAAGGCACCCCCATTGTTACATCAACTCAATCTTATGACGCGCGACGTCGTCAATTGACGCTAACCTTAGAGCAAGAGTTTACAGGTAATAGTGATAATTCGCCGTTACACATTCCGATCAACGTTGAGTTGATCAGCCCTACAGGCGAAATTTTGTCAGGTAAAAATGGTCCCCGTACGCTTGAGTTAATTGATACCGAGCAATCATTTATTTTTGATGATATTGAACAAGGTACCACTGCAGTATTGCTTGGTGATTTTTCAGCGCCGATAAAACTTAAAGACACTCAAACTGCTGATGACTTAGTGCATATCTTATCTTATAGCCGTAATGACATCTCGCGTTGGGACAGTGCTCAGCAGTTATTCACGAATGTTATTTTAGACAACAGTAAACAAACTCAAATGAGCATTGATGCCCAGTTACTAGAGGCTGTAAATATCGTGTTGAACGATAATGATAGCGATCCGGCACTGATTGCACTGGCCTTAGAACTTCCCGCTGATATGGCATTATTTGAACTAGAAACCCCTATTAACGTTGATGGACTGTTGGCCGCAAAGCAATTCGTTAAACAGCAGATTTCACTTCATTGTCATAACGCGTTGCGATTGCGTTATGAGCGTTGTGTTGAACAATTGCAGCTGGCTACATCAACGTCTAGCGCGCTGCGTTCGTTAAAAATGGTGCTGATGAGTTATTTATGCGCGCCAGCAACCCCTGAAAGCATTGAATACATGGACGGTGAAATCGCACAGCAATTTGCTGATGCAAAAGAAATGACAGAGTCGATTAATGCATTAACGCTTGCTTGCCAATATCAACTACCGTGTTTTGAATCGTTATCTGATATATTTTCTAGCCGATGGAGCGAGAATGGATTAGTGATGGATAAGTGGTTTATGACCATTGGCCAATGGCCGGCAAGCGATGCAATAGAGAGAGTTATTGACGCGATGAATCAACCGAGTTTTAGTTGGCAAAATCCGAACCGAGTGCGCAGCTTGATTGGCGCTTTTGCGCAGGGGAACGCCAAACAATTTCACCAGATTGATGGCAGCGGTTATCGCTATTTAACGCAGCAATTGACCAAACTTAACGACATTAATCCACAAATAGCGGCACGTTTAATCACACCGCTATTGTCATGGCACAAGTTTGATGAAACGCGAAGTGCGCTCATGAAATCTGAGTTAACTACCTTAGCTAAGTTACCAACGCTTTCTAAAGACTTACTTGAAAAAGTAACACTAAGTTTAAGTCAATAAGCGCGATAGAGTTATGAACAAATATTATTTTTCTCTTAATGTGAGTTATGAGCGTTTTTTACCTTTTTATCAGGGGCAAGTTGATACTGTGCAGGTGGTCGATGAGGTTGGAAGACGAATTGATATACCGGCAAAACACTTTCGACAATTTTTAACGCGCGACGGTATTTTAGGAAAATTTGAGCTGATTACGCAAGTTGATGGAAAATTTATCACACTTAACAGAATTTATTAGAGTATTTACTTTAAACGCTAGTGCGAATTAGCGGCATGACAATTAAACGAGAGTGAATTATTTTACTCTTTTATAACAATGCGTTAACGATGAATGTGCAGCGATTTATTGAAAATTATAGAACGCTGCATTTTTTTTTAAATGTCGAGTTAGGTTTTTTGCTCTATTTGTTAGAAAACTTTAGATAAATCAATCAAAACATCAGTTGCAGGGGGCGTTTATTTACTGTAAAAATTACTGTTAGCTGATTATGTTAGTGAAATAACTGACATAAATAAAAAATAACAATAATCCTAAATGGAAAGTGGAGAAAGCTACATGAACGTGTTTAAAAAATCCGTGCTAGCCGTCGGTATAGGTGCTGCAATGGCAGCGCTAACTGCACCCAGTGCGCAAGCAGTAACTTTCAACTGGGGCGATATCGAAGGTAGTTTTAACTCTACTTTCTCATATGGTAGCTCTTGGCGTGTTGAGAAACGCGATTTTGATAATCAAGTAGGCATCGTTAATAATCCAAACAATGGTTTAGATTGGTCTGGTTATACTGCATTTGGTAATACCAAATATATCTCATCAGAATTATTTGCCCAAGATGGCTCGTATTCAAGTAATGGTGATTTAGCAAACCTCGCTTGGTCAAAAGGCGATGCATTTAGCCAAGTCGTCAAGGGCTTGCATGAACTTGATTTACGTTATGAAAACTACGGCGTATTCATTCGTGGTATGTACTTTCATGATTTCGCATTAGATGGCAACCTTGATTATAAGCGTGAGCTACAAATTAATGGTCAAGATCGTGGTATTGATCTTTGTCGTGATAAAACGGCTGATGAACGCTTTTGTTCAGACATTCGTTTATTAGATGCATACTTTTCTGCTGATTGGGACTTTGGTGAGACACCAGTATCGTTCCGTATTGGTCAGCAGGTAATTAGCTGGGGTGAAAGCGCATTAATTTCACACGGTATTTCGACAATTAACGCCGTTGATTTAGGTCGATTACGTACACCGGGCGCTGAATTAAAAGAAGCGTTCATTCCACAGGGTATGGCTTGGGTTTCTGCAGGTTTAACTGAAAACCTATCAATGGAAGCTTACTACCAGTATGAATGGCAAGGTACTGTTGTTCCTGCGGCGGGTACGTATTTCGCGTCAAATGATTTTGTTGCTGGCGGTGGTAAACATAGCGCGATCCAATTAGGATTCAATGGTAACCCTGATATTGATGGTGACTTCTTAATTTCTGAGTTAAACAAACTGAGTGGCATGGTAACTTCAGGTCAAGTACCTGCGGAGACGCTTGGTGAGTTGATGTTGGCGTATCCAACGAAAGTAGCAATTAGAAGCAATGACATCAAACCAGAAGATGGTGGTCAATACGGTTTTAAATTCGCGTATCAATTTGATACCGCAGAACTTGCGTTTTACTACATGAACTATCACAGTCGTCGCCCATTAATTTCGGGGCAAGCGTCTAACTTCACTGCAGCCGCTATTCAACATGATCTTGGAGTGCTTGGCGCAGCTGCTGGCAATGTAGATTACGACACATTGGAAGAGCTAGATACCTTTACAAAAGCAAAAATAGTCTTCCCTGAAGACATTAAACTTTATGGTTTAAGCTTCAACACAGTATTGGGTGAAACATCTTTTGCTGGTGAAGTTTCTCATCGTCAAGACGAAGCGCTACAAATAGATGATGTAGAATTATTGTTTGCTGCGATGCCACAACAATTAGCGAATGCTGGCTTACGTCCTGATTTAGACGGAATTTCGCAAATGGAAGGCCTAACCTACCCATTTAAAGAAGGTGATTCTGTACCACCAGGCGCACTAGCAAACGGTTACGTTTTGGTTGATACAACTCAAGCTCAGTTTAACCTTGCACACTTGTTTGGCCCTACTTTAGGTGCTGATAACCTAACATTGTTCGGTGAATTCGGTGCGGTTTGGATTCATGATATGCCAGATCCAGATGTGTTACGTTTAAACGGTCCGAATACAGCGCGTTCTGGTGGTAATCCTGACATGCCAGGTATCATCCAATTAATTCACAATGGTCCAGAAACTAATCCTTTCCCAACTGATTTTGCTTGGGGTTATCGCTTAGTGGCAAAAACTGACCATAACAACGTATTTGACGGTGTAAACGCGTCAGTTAAATTGGTGTTCTCACATGACGTGAAAGGTATTACACCTGACCCAATTTTCCTATTTACTGAAGGCTCTAAATCAATGGCTGCTTCTGTAGATTTTGAATATCAAAATCGTTGGACTGCATCATTTGGTTATAACTCTTTCTGGGGTGGTAAAGGCACCATCAATACCATGGAAGATAAAGACTTCGTATCATTTAGCATTAAATATTCAATCTAACGGGTGCACAATAATATGAAAAAATTAACCCTTATTACGGCAATGACACTTGCCCTTAGCGCGCAAGCAAACGCAGCTGTAACCAGCGAAGAAGCGGCTAAGCTGAAAAAAGAACTAACCCCTGTAGGCGCGACACGTGCCGGAAACGCAGACGGTTCGATTCCTGCCTGGACTGGCGGTATTAGTAAGCCAGTGGCTGGTTATTCAAAAGGTGATCATCATCCTGATCCATTTGCAGCTGATAAAGTGTCTTTTACTATCACGGCTAAGAACGTTGAACAATACAAAGACAACTTAACCCCTGGACAAGTTAAGCTTTTTGAAACGTACCCTGATACCTTTAAAATGCATATTTACCCAACTCGTCGAAGTGCATCAATGCCGCAAAACGTGTATGACGCGATTGCTGATAATGCAACTAAAGCTGAGTTAATTCTTGGTGGTAATGGTATTAGTAATGCAGTGTTGGGTGTTCCATTTCCAATACCTACAACGGGCTTAGAAGTCATTTGGAATCACATTACTCGTTACCGTGGTGAAAAAGCAGAAATTGTGTCGTCGCAAGTTGCGCCGACAGCATCGGGTGATTACACCATGATGGAAATGAAAAACAGCATTTTGTTTAAATACACTGAACCGGGTATGACAGCTGATAAACTGGCCGATGACAACATCGTGTTTAAGTTTAAGCAAGTTACCACTCAGCCTGCACGTTTGGCGGGAACCGCATTATTGGTTCATGAAACACTAAACCAAGACAGTGAACCACGTAAAGCTTGGACGTATAATACGGGTCAACGTCGCGTACGTTTAGCACCAAATATTGCATTTGATACACCAGGTACAGCGACCGATGGTCTACGTACAACTGATGATTTCGATATGTACAATGGTTCACCATCTCGTTATAACTGGAAGTTAATCGGTAAAAAAGAAGTATATATTCCATACAATTCTTATAAGCTGCATGCGAAAGGTTTAGATTACGATGACTTAATTAAACCAGGTCATATTAATCAAGATTACGTACGCTACGAGAAACATCGTGTATGGCAAGTCGAAGCGACCTTGAAAGAAGGCATGCGTCATACCTATAAAAAACGTGTATTCTTCATCGATGAAGATAACTGGCAGGTGTCGGTTGCGGATATCTACGATAACCGTGATGAATTGTACCGCGTGGCGATGGCACATGAGCTAAACTACTATGAGTTACCAGCGTCTTGGTCAACGCTAGATGTTTACTACGATTTACAATCACGTCGTTATTTAGCACAAGGCTTAGATAACCATAGTAAAATGTATAATTTTGATGCGAAATTAACAGATAAAAAATTCACTAAATCGGCTTTACGTCGTGCCGGTAGATAATTTGTTAGTGTTCGAATTTTAAAGATAAAAGTGAAGCCGGCTATATGCCGGCTTTAGTTTTTATTGAGGATTGAAAAGTTGTTTAAAACAAATAAATTAATGTTCGGGTTAGTACTAGCAGGTATGACAGGTGCATGGTCACTGGTTAGTGCAACAGAAGCTACGCAAGAAGTTAAACAGGTGTTTAGATCTCAAGCAGCTGTGTTAGCAAAACATGCACCCGTTATGGCTATTGCAAACAATGGACAACAAATGATTGCGGTAGGTGCGCGCGGTCATGTGTTGGCCAGCGATAGCAAAGCTGATTGGTCACAGGTTTTGGTTCCTACGGATGTATTGCTAACGGATGTTGAGTTTTTCGGCGATAAAAATGGATGGAGTGTAGGTCATGATGCGACTATTCTACATACAAATGATGGTGGGGTCTCTTGGGCAATCCAACAACAAATTCCTGCATTAGATAGACCATTACTCGATGTTGATTTTGTGAGCTCTACGCGCGGATTCGCTATTGGTGCCTATGGCATGTTTTATGGAACCATTGATGGCGGTAAAACATGGACCAAGCAATTCTTAGAAAGTCTGCTCCCAGAAGAAGATGTCGAATATCTAGCGGAAGTGCGAGAAGAAAGCGAAGATGACTACCTGTCTGAAATCGCGTCAATATTACCGCATTTTAATAAGATAGTTGAACTCAATGATAAGCGACTGATGCTAGTTGGTGAATTGGGATTAATAGCATTCTCTGATGATTTAGGAAAAAATTGGCAACGCATAGAGAATGTCTATGAAGGCTCTTTCTTCACAGGAACTCAGTTGTCATCTGGTACGATTTTAGTCGGCGGCTTACGTGGCAACATGTTTCGTTCAATGGATAATGGTGTAAATTGGTCCAAGGTAGACCTTGGCAATAGCAATAGTATCAATGATATTTATCAGTTGAAAAATGGCGATGTTTTAGTGGCGCAAAATAACGGTACGTTATTAATTTCAAAAGATGATGGCGTTAATTTTACTCAGCATAGTTTACAAAAAGGACAGGATTTGATGGATATTCATCAAATTCAAGACCAAGTTTGGCTAGCTGGCAGTAAAGGTTTAAATGTAATCAAGGGTTCGAAGTAGGTCAACATGAATAAACTGGTGTTTTTTGTAGAACAATTTATCTTTCGCCACCGCCGATTTGTGGTTGCGTTCTTTGCCTTAGTTACGTTGTTTTTGTTGTTTCAAGCATCTCAACTTAAAATGGATGCAGCGTTTACCAAGAATATTCCGTTAAATCACGAATATATGCAAACGTATACCAAACACGCTAAAGACTTTGGCGGCGCTAACAGTATTATGGTGGCGGTACGTGCTAAAGATGGCAATGTATTTAGTGAATCATTTTTTAATGATCTCAAGCAGGTTCACGACCAACTTTACTTTATTCCTGGTATAGACAGAACCTCAGTTAAATCACTGTATTCACCGTCTACACGGTTCACCGAAGTGGTTGAAGACGGATTTGCTGGCGGCCCTGTTATTCCAGCAGACTTTGTTGCAGATGCGCGCGGATTAGATATTGTAAAAAGCAATGTTGAAAAAGCAGGTATTGTTGGTCGATTAGTATCTAACGATTATTCTTCAGCGATGGTGTCAGCAAAGTTACTAGATTTTAACCCTGAAACGGGTGAAAGACTTGAAACGCTCGCGTTTGCTGAACAGTTGGAGAATGATTTAAGAGGGAAGCTATTAAACGATAATATTGATATTCACATTATTGGTTTTGCCAAGATGGCGGGGGATGTCGCTGAAGGCGCAAAGGGCGTTGTGTTGTTTTTTATTGTCGCTCTGTTGATTACGGCAATAATGGTCTATTTGTTTTCGCGGTGCTGGATATTGACGGCGCTACCTTTAGTTTGTTCTCTCATTGCCGTTGTTTGGCAAATGGGATTGCTGACACTATTAGGTTTTGGTTTAGACCCAATGTCAATTTTGGTTCCATTTCTCGTTTTTGCAGTCGGTGTTAGTCACAGTGTTCAAGTGGTTAATGGCGTTAAAAAGAAAATGCTGACGGGACTGGGCTCTAAAGAAGCGGCTGCTGCAACCTGTTGTGCGCTGTTAATTCCTGGTGGTGTTGCACTATTATCAGATACTATCGGCTTTATAACGCTGCTCTCAATTGATATTGGAATTATTCGTGAGTTGGCTATTTCCGCGAGTTTGGGTGTAGGCGTAATTATTTTGACCAATCTGGTTCTATTGCCGGTATTAATCTCCTATCGCGACGTTAAAATTAATCCACGAGAAAATGAGCCGAATCCGGCCCTTGAAAAACTGTGGACGCTATTAGCGATGTTCGCATCTCGTAGAGCTGCGATAGTGGTGGTGTCGTTAACCGCTGTATTATTCGTTGCTGGTCACTTTCAAGCACAAAAAATGAAAGTGGGCGATTTAGAAGCAGGCGCTGCAGCGCTGCATCAGTGGTCGCGATACAATCAAGACACAGCACTCATTACCGAACGTTTCTCTATCACTACGGATGTAATGTCGATTATTGTTGAAGGCCAAGCGGATTCTTGTACTGATTACACGACATTAGCAACGATGGACAAATTTCAGTGGCAAATGGAAAATGTTAAAGGTGTTCAATCAGCGATTAGCCTATCGAGTGTGGTAAAAACCGTTAACGGTGGCTTTAATGAAGGCAATCCGAAATGGCGAACACTGTCACGTACGCAAGCAACTTTAGTACAATCGATCTCGCAAGTGCCGACGACGACAGGTTTGCTCAACGCTAAATGTGACAATATGCAAATCTTGCTGTTTTTAGAAGATCATAAAGCAAATACAATCGAACGTGTTGTCGCAGAAGCTAAGCATCAAGCGTCATTATTAGATACTGATACACTGAAGTTTAAATTGGCATCCGGACCAGTCGGCGTTATGGCGGCAACTAATGAAGCTGTCGAAGCGGCGCAAACGCCAATGATGATGTATGTCTATGGAGCGGTGATCGCGTTGTGTCTTCTTAGCTTTAGGTCGTTACGTGCCACTATTTCGGTGGTTGTGCCTCTTTTTGTGGTGTCTACGTTAGCGCAAGCATTGATGACATTCCTTAATATAGGACTGACGGTATCGACGTTACCTGTGATTGCATTAGGTGTAGGTATTGGGGTTGATTACGGGATATATATCCTTGCGACCATGAACCAAGGCTTGAGCCAAGGACTAACCGTTCAGCAATCCTATATGATGGCACTTAAAGAGCGTGGTACGGCGGTAATATTTACGGGTGTGACACTGGCTATTGGCGTGAGTACTTGGTTCTTCTCTGATCTCAAGTTCCAAATGGACATGGGCATTTTGCTTACTTTTATGTTTTTAGTGAATATGTTGGGTGCAATTATCGTTTTACCTGCTTTAGCCAATTTATTGTGGTTCAAACAAGGTAAATGAGCTGTTAAAAATTCGTAATTTGTCGTTAAAAAAAGACCATTTTATGGTCTTTTTTTTTGTCTTTTGCATAACCATTCACTCATTGTGCTTGAAATTGTCTAGGCCTTGAGTTAACTGGTGTTACGAGTTGTTTTTTATGAAAAAATTACTCGAAATTTATAGTCTTTAATAATAGACTAGCTTAACTAAAACAAAAATATATGGATCAAGGCAGGATGCTTGGTCTGAAGTCCAGAGCTTAGAACAATAACTAACCAGTTAATTAAAGGAATCGAGACTATGGCATTAAAAGATGCAAATTCCTCTGTACTATTGGAAAACGTGGCACGCATGATCGACGACAACGTAGGCGAAGAATTAGCCCCGCTTGTTAAATCATTTACTAAAATCATTTATGGCGATATCTCGGAAGATGATATTGCGGTGCGAAGTGACAGTGACCTATATGGCGCTGCATTGAGCTTATGGGGAGCGTTAAACGAACGTAAACCTTATGAGCAAGTGGTTAAGGTGTATAACCCAATTCTTTCTCGTCATGGTTGGCAGCCGACGAAAACTATTATAGAAATTGTGCATGCAGATATGCCGTTCTTAGTAGATTCTGTCAACATGGCTCTTAAACGTCTAAACATTAACAGCCACTTATCACTACACTACCCAATTAGTGTTTCTCGTGATGACCAAGGTAATGTTAATGCCCTGGCTAGTTTAAAAAATAAAAAAGAACAAACAGAAGATATAACTATTTTCCTTTTGGAAATAGATCGTTTGGAGTCAGAAGAAGTATTGGCGCAAGTACAACAAGAACTCGTGAATGTGCTTGAAGAAGTTACTTTATCAGTACAGGACTGGAAACCGATGCGTGGTAAATTAAAAGACGTTATCGACGGCTTAGCGAAAGCGCCTTTCCCTGGTCCAAAACGTGAATTGGAAGAGACGTTAAATTTCTTGCAGTGGATTTATGAAGGTAACTTTACCTTACTTGGTTATCGTTCATATTCGCTAAACGCGGTGGAAGGTGATATTGAATTGATGGCCGATTCAAGTACTAGTCTTGGTATGATGCTCAACTCACAGGAGAGCAAGCCTAAGTTATTATCAAGTCTTACCTTTGGCGCGCAGCGTGAAGCAACCTCTGACAAATTAATGCTATTGACCAAAAGCAATACAATCTGTCGCGTTCACCGCCCTACAAAAACAGATTACATTGGTATTAAGCGCTTTGATAAAGCTGGACGTGTTGTCGGTGAAGACCGCTTTATTGGTTTATATGGCTCTAGTATCTACAATAACAGCGTTTTTCAAATCCCATACCTTGGTGACAAACTACAACGCATTACTGAATTGTCTAACTACAGCAAGGGTAGTCATGACTTTAAAGCGATGCAGCATTTCTTAGAAACCTATCCACGTGATGAATTAATTCAAGCGACTGAAGCTGAATTGTTAGCGACGTGTGTATCTGTATTGAAACTAGAAGAGCGTGATTGCGTTAAGTTGGTCGTTCGCGAAGACAGTTTTGGCCGCTTTTATTCGTGTGTTGTTTACATGGCAAGAGAGCGTTACAACACGGCGCTGCGTAAGAAAACGCAAGAAGTATTAGCACGTCACTTTGAATCAGATGAAGAAGTTGCATTTACGACCTTCTTCTCAGAATCAAATCTGGCGCGTACACATTATATTGTGCAGTTAAAACCTAACCATAAACCGGAAATTAGCGTGAAAGCCATCGAAAACGATTTAATTGAAGCCGCTCGTTCATGGGAAGATAAGCTAGAGAATGCATTAGTTGCGCATCATGGCGAATCTATTGCTAAAGCGCTCAGTAATAAGTACAACAAAGCCTTTAGCCAGAGTTATAAAACTGATGTATTACCAGGCGTTGCTGTTGTTGATATTGCGACCCTCGAAACATTAAACGATGATCACAACTTAGGGATGATTTTCTATCGCCCACAAGAAATGAAGAAGGGCAGTAAACAAGTTCGATTGAAATTGTTTAGCTTAGACGAGCCACTTCATTTATCTGATG
>CAJXRU010000071.1 GCA_913060565.1 uncultured Gammaproteobacteria bacterium
GATCTACACTATCCTCTTCGTCGGCAGCGTCAGATGTGTATAAGAGACAGCTACTTTTCCTATCATTAAACAAACGTTTAAAATATAACGTCTATAAAAATTGTGTCAAGTGCGCAAGTATACTCTATTAAAATTAGAAAAAGAACCTTGCGTTTTAGCGGTTTAATAGCTCATTAAAACTATAAAGATTTTAATTTTGAATAAAAAAACGCCGTTTGATTTAGAAAATCAAACGGCGTTGCAGGAACTTATGGGTGATTTATTTTGTGAACTTGTCCATCCAACCGATCACAGCATCATACCATTGAACCTTATTGTCATTATTTAAGATCCAGTGATTCTCTTCTGGAAATACCATCAGCTGAGACTCAATTTTTTTATTTTGTAAGATGGTAAATGCAGCGAGGCCCTGCCCGTAAGGAACACGGAAATCTTTTTCACCGTGAATCACTAACATTGGTGTTTTCCAGTTATCGACAAAGTTCACTGGATTAAACTTTTCGTAATTTTTCGGCACTTGTGCGTAGCTACCACCAAAATCATAACCAGGGAACCATAATTCTTCAGTCACATTGTAGAACATGCGCATGTCAAATAGACCGGCATGATTGACCAAACACTTAAACTGATTGCTCCAGTTACCAGCAATCCAATTAACCATGTAACCACCATAGGAAGCGCCAAGTGCACATGCATTAGTGCTGTCTAACCAAGGTTGTTGATTAGTTACTGCTACCAAACCTTTTTGGAGGTCTTCTAACGGTTTGCCACCCCAATCTTGATTGATCGAATCTGTGAATTGCTGTCCGTAGCCTGTTGAACCATGGAAGTCTATCATTACGACTCCATAGCCTGCGCCAGCCCATAACTGCGGATTCCAGCGAGTCGACCAAGAATTACCGAAGGAGCCCTGCGGTCCGCCATGAATGAGGAACGCAATTGGATATTTTTCACCGGATTTATAGTTACTCGGTTTTACCCAATACCCATAAACGGTCTCGTCATTCCAGCCTTTGAATGAGAATTGCGAGAATTGTCCGAAATCAACATCTTTTAACTTTTCTTTATTCGCATTGGTAAGTTGTTCGACGTGAGCACCATCAAAGCTCACCTTGTAAAGCTGGCCAGGGTTATTTAATGCTTTCTTTTTAATCACTACATCATTGCCCGCAACACCGACAAGGCTTGAGCTTCCCTCACCTTGGATCTGTTTGATATCTCCAAATTGAATGTTGATCATGAAAACAGACACTTGACCGATATCTTGTGCTGTAACAATCAAGTTACGGCTATCCGGTGCAAACATTAATTGTCTGGCTGAACGGTCCCATAACGGCGCAACTTCCTTAACAGTACCCGTGACTAAATCTTTAAGCATGATGGCAAAGCGATCCGATTCCGCGCCCGGTTTTTCCATGGCCACATAAGCCATGTAGCGACCATCTGGTGAAAACGTAGGATGCGCGTCCCACGCCTTATTTTTCTCGGTGAGATTTTTAAGATTTTCGCCGTTTAAGTCGACTTGCCATAAATCGTAATTTGTATGACTCGCTTGCGTTTGCGAAGGGGCTTTCGCTGTATAAACCAAGTGTTTATTATCAGGCGTGAATGTCACCTCTTCCATACCTGAAAACGGTTTAGCGGGCGTATCCGTTGCTAAATCTGCCGTTACGTCGGTCACTTTAGTGATCGGTTGATTGGTAATATCAGCAACAAACAGGTGTTTGTAACTGCCATCTTTCCACGTATCCCAGTGGCGTACCATCAATTGGTTATAAACTTTACCAGCGTTAGGTTTTGCTTTTTGTGCGGCAAATTTATCCGCGCTACAACTTAATGACTCACAGTCCAAAAACGAAGACATTGATAAAACGATTTTTCTGCCATTTGTCGAAATTTTGAAACCTTCAATCGCAAGCGGCAGATCAGTGATTTGTTTTGCCTCTCCACCTGTTAAGGATAAGTTCCATACTTGAGGGCTTCCACTACGACTGCTGATGAAATAAATCGACGAGTTATCATGACTCCAAACAACACTATGCTCGGTTGAGGCATGATTAGTCAGTTGCAAATCCGATTGTGATTGATTTAGACGCTTGAGATACAGGTTGGATGTGGCGGTTTTGTCATTAACGGCTTTAAGCCCATAAACTAATGAAGTGCCATCTGGCGAAACAGCTGATGAATGAATTGAATCCAACGTGGTGAGTGTACGGACGTCAAATCCTTTAGCAAATGTCATTGGTGTTGCGATCAAACCAGCAACCATCAATCCATGAATTTTAGAAAATCGACCTTTCATGTCAATAAACCTTTAAAAAGTGTGAATTATTATTGTGATACAGGATATACCAGTTTGGTATAAGGGGTGCAAATAAATCACGCCTTTCTACCTGATCTTTACAAAAAAGGCACTCAATAGAGTGCCTTTTGAACCGATTGGTTGAAATTACGCTGGATCTTGCAATTTAACCTTCCAAGTCGCAGGGCCGGTTTCATGGGCATTATCGCCATTAGAATCAACGGCGACAGTTACGGGCATATCTTCAACTTCAAACTCATAAATAGCTTCCATACCAAGCTCAGGGAACGCCACTACTCGTGACTTTTTAATCGCTTTGGATACTAGATAAGCAGCACCGCCTACCGCCATTAAGTAAACTGATTTGTTATCTTTGATAACTTGAACAGTCGCTGGACCACGCTCAGCTTTACCGATAGTGCCTAATAAGCCAGTCTCTTCTAGCATCATCTTAGTAAATTTGTCCATACGGGTAGATGTCGTTGGTCCTGCTGGTCCTACAACTTCATCACCAACAGCATCTACTGGTCCAACGTAGTAAATAAATTTACCATTAAAATCAACACCCGCTGGTAAGCCTTCACCAGAGGTTAATAATTCTTGAATCTTTTTATGTGCTGCATCACGACCCGTTAAGATCTTGCCGCTTAATAAGACGGTCTCACCTGTTTTCCAGTCTGCCACATCTTCTTTTGCAAGATCATCAACGTTTACACGACGAACATTTTCACCAACTTCCCAAGTGATTTCAGGCCAGTCTTCAAGCTTAGGTGGTTGTAAATCGGCAGGGCCGCTTCCGTTTAGGTGAAAGTGAACGTGACGCGTTGCCGCACAGTTTGGGATCATAACGACGGGTTTAGATGCTGCATGCGTTGGTGCTGATTTGATTTTGATATCTAAAACCGTATGAACACCGCCTAGGCCTTGAGCGCCTATACCAAGTTTGTTTACGCCGTTAAAAATGTCTAATCGCAATTGCTCTTCACCAGATTGTGGGCCGTTTTCAATTAACTCGTTAATATCAATGCTTTCCATTAGCGATTCTTTCGCCATCACAGCCGCTTTTTCAGCAGTACCGCCAATTCCTATGCCGAGCATACCTGGAGGACACCAACCAGCGCCCATTGTCGGTACTGTTTTTAATACCCATTCTTCAATTGAATCACTTGGGTTTAACATCACCATTTTTGATTTATTTTCACTGCCGCCGCCCTTAGCAGCAATCATCACTTCAACTTCATCACCTGCGACCATATCAATATGTACAACGGCTGGCGTATTATCTTTGGTATTTTTACGACTACCCGCTGGATCGGCAACAATAGAGGCACGAAGCGGATTGTCAGCATTGTTGTATGCACGGCGCACACCTTCATCAACCATCTCTTGGACTGTTAAATCAGAATCCCAACGCACATTCATCCCGATTTTAACAAAACACGTCACAATGCCCGTATCTTGACATAACGGGCGTCGACCTTCGGCAGACATACGTGAGTTGATGAGGATTTGTGCCATTGCATCTTTTGCTGCGCTACTTTGCTCGGTGTTGTACGCCTTTTCCATCGCGTCAATGAAATCTTTTGGATGGTAGTAAGAAATGTACTGCAGTGCGTCTTCAATACTGTCGACGAAATCTGCTTTTTTGATTACTGACATTAAAATCCCCTTCGGATTGCTACTATTACTTTTATTAGGATTAAGTTGCTAACGCGATAGACAGCGCTAAAACTTTTTATTATTTAAGTATATAATACCTTGCAATAAAGTCACTAGCCAAGTGCTACCAATGTCCAAGAGCAGTAAAAGGTTAAAATGTCCGCAGCGTTTCAAACTAGCACCCTTAATTTCTCTATCTCATCGCGAGAATTATTTAAATCAATAGCCCATCTACCTTGGTCAATGTTGCTTGACTCTGGAAGCAGTAGTCATATTGACGCTCGCTACGACATAGTAGTGTTTGATCCCGTCATGACGCTCGTGACTGATGATAAAAACACGACTGTAGTGGACAAAAAGAACGGCCAAACAAATACATTTAGCGCGAATCCTTTTGATGTGCTTGCCCAAGAATTAGCTCGGCTTGACTTTTGTAAGCAGGATCAGGAGCTGCCATTTACCGGCGGTGCCCTTGGGCTATTTGGTTATGACTTGGGTCGTCATTGCGAATCGATTAACAATGAGTCTGCTCAGGATATCGAATTACCGGTGATGGCTGTTGGTATTTATCAGCATGCGATCATATTTGATCGCCGCAAAAACACAATCAATGCCGTCTCTCAATCTAACCATCAAGAGCATGACCAATATATCAGCACCATAGATGCACATCTAAAGAGCAGACTGGAAGTTAAATCCTTTAAGACGCTTTCAGCGTGGGAACATCAAATTGGTCAGGATGAATACACAGAAAAATTTCATCGTGTGCAACGTCATCTCCGAGCTGGCGATTGTTATCAAATCAATCTGACCCAGCGATTTTCATTGTCTAAAGCTGGCGATGAGTATGCAGCCTACCAAGCGTTAACATCCGCTAATGAAACACCCTTTAGTGCTTTTATAAGACTTGATGAATATGCTGTGCTCAGTTTATCACCAGAACGTTTTTTACAAACCAAAGGAAAATTGATTGAAACTAAGCCAATAAAAGGCACCATGCCACGTAGTAAAGATCCGATTAAGGATTTGGCACTCAAGAAAAGGTTAGAAACTAGCGAAAAAGATCAGAGTGAAAATTTGATGATCGTCGACCTACTTCGCAATGATATTGGCCGCAGTGCTGTAGCAGGCTCAGTACAGGTTCCAAAGCTTTTCGATATCGAAAGCTTTGAAAATGTTCATCATTTAGTGAGCACCATCACCGCTCAATTGCCTGATAATGTTTCGCCATTGAAGCTCTTGCGAGATGCATTCCCTGGCGGATCAATCACTGGCGCACCTAAAATTAGTGCAATGAATATTATTGATACGCTAGAGCCTTCACGGCGCTCAATCTATTGTGGCTCTATTGGCTATATTAGTGCAAATGGCAATATGGATACTTCAATTACCATCCGTACATTACTTTCGACTAAAGACACCATGTATTGTTGGGCGGGAGGTGGTATTGTGGCTGACTCAACCGCAGAGGCAGAATATCAAGAATGTTTCGATAAACTTGCCTCAATCATGCCCGTACTCAGTGGTTTAACAGCGGAAAAAGATTAACCCATTTTTCAAATGCGCAATGGAGCTCGACATTAAACAATGAACAGACAACAACTCATTACACGGTTTAGCCTGCGCACCCTGACAGATACTCAATTAGAAATTAAGCACTTACCGCTTAAACAAAGCGCGGTCCTGCTTGCTTTCATCGAACGAAATGACGAGCTATGTTTATTGTTAACCAAACGTAGTCAGCATCTGCGTCATCACCCTGGACAAATTAGCTTTCCAGGTGGTAAACATGACATAGAAGATGACAGCCTAAAAACGACTGCAATTAGAGAAACACAAGAAGAATTGGGTATCAATGTCGATGATATTGATCTTTTTGGTGAACTCCCTTTTCATGACACCATCACAGGGTTTCGGATTAAACCTTATCTTGGCTTTGTTGACCATCGCGTCGATATTGTTGCTAACGACGGTGAAGTGAGTGATGTTATCGAAGTTCCGATAACATCATTTCTTAAAAACCCCAGCCACTTTGTACTGCCTATTGTCAGACCTAATTTAACCGTCAATGTGTATTTTAAACCGAGCCATGGTCACGCAATTTGGGGAGCTACCGCAGCTATAATCGAGCAGGTTCGCCTACTATTAGAAGATTAGCCCACTCAAATAGTCGTCGGACTTAATATAAACAATAGTGATATTGCAGCAATAGATACAACAAATAACAGCATAATAGCCATTGAAATCCGCTCTTTATAGGTTACTTTAAGTATATAGTTCAAAATCAAGGTTAGAAAACTTGAAACAGCACAAAACCATAATAGAAATTTTAGTCGCTCGTAAACATCCCCTAACCAATTCTGGCGTACATCGATCCCAAAGTAGTTAGTCACCACAGTGGCCATTTCTGGTCTTGCATTGTCAAATACAACAAGCGCGTAAATTAATAGCGCCCAACCAACGATAGTCGTGGCGTAAGTCAATAAATGAAATCTGTCTATTATTAGTCGCTTATTCATTCGACCCCCACATTAATGTCGGTTGGCAATTCTCAGTTTTTTATCAGAACGAACGCGCCCTCGTCCCTTTAATTTTAATTCATATTCGTGAGAGTCGCCTATTTTTTACCCCAACGGATTATAAATTCGCTCAAAGTGCCCGATTTAATGCGTATTTGCACTTGTGTATTCGACAAAGCCAAGTAATATTGCACAGTTAATTTATAAAAATTTTGGAGTATAGTTTAATGAGTTTGGCCACTGTAGCCGATATTATTGCGGGTAAAGTACCGCAAGGCGAAATTACCACAGTTAAAGGATGGGTTCGTACTCGTCGAGATTCTAAAGCAGGGATCTCTTTCTTAGCGATATACGATGGTTCAGGATTTGATCCAGTACAGGCGGTTATAGAAAATACTCTAGAAAATTATAATAGCGACGTACTATCATTAACGGCTGGTTGTTCAGTAGCCGTAACTGGTAAAGTTGTTGAATCTCAAGGTAAAGGTCAATCGTTTGAAATCCAAGCGACTGAGGTTGAAGTGATTGGTTTAGTTGACGATCCTGAGACTTACCCAATGGCAGCGAAACGCCACAGCATCGAGTTTTTACGCGAAGTTGCTCATTTACGTCCACGCACCAATATTATTGGTGCAGTTGCTCGTGTTCGTAACACGCTATCTCAAGCTATTCACCGTTTTTATCACGAGCAAGGTTATATCTGGGTAAGCACACCACTAATCACGGCAAGTGATGCCGAAGGTGCTGGCGAGATGTTCCGCGTAAGTACACTAGACAACGAGAACCTACCGTTGAACGATCAAGGTAAGGTTGATTACGACAAAGACTTTTTTGGTAAGGAAACTTTCCTTACAGTATCTGGCCAATTAAATGCTGAAGCCTACGCTTGTGCGTTAGGCAAAGTGTATACCTTCGGTCCAACCTTCCGTGCTGAAAACTCAAACACTACGCGTCACCTTGCAGAGTTCTGGATGGTTGAACCAGAAATCGCATTTGCTGATTTATCTGACGCTGCAAATCTTGCTGAAGCCATGCTTAAGTATGTATTTAAAGCGGTGCTTGAAGAGCGTCCAGATGACATGGCATTCTTTGCACAACGCGTCGATAAAGAATGTATTTCTCGCTTAGAAGGTATGGTTGATAGTGAATTCGTCCGTATGGATTACACAGATGCTATCGAGATCTTAAAAGCCTCAGGTAAGAAATTCGAATTCCCAGTTGAATGGGGCGTAGATTTATCTTCTGAGCACGAACGTTACCTTGCCGAAGAGCATGTTGGCGGCCCAGTTATTCTACAAAATTATCCGAAAGACATTAAAGCCTTCTATATGCGCTTAAATGAAGATGGCAAAACAGTTGCCGCGATGGATGTTTTAGCGCCTGGTATCGGTGAAATTATCGGTGGCGCACAGCGTGAAGAGCGTTTAGATGTGCTTGATAAGCGCATGGAAGAGATGAACATCGATTTGTCACACATGGATTGGTACCGCGATTTACGTCGCTACGGTACTGTACCACATGCTGGTTTTGGACTTGGTTTCGAACGCTTAGTGTCTTACGTTACTGGCGTACAAAACATTCGTGACGTTATTCCATTCCCACGTGCACCGCGTAGCGCAAATTTCTAGTCACCGTATTAATTAGAAAGAAGCATAATAAAAAGGAGCCAATGGCTCCTTTTTTGTTAAATAACGTTATAAATCTGAAGGTTTCAGAGCGTTATTTCTTACCAATAACTAACATTTCTCTCAATTACTGGTGGCTTTTTGCATTGGCCTGTGCCTTCTTCGGTACCCAAATACAAGAAACCCACCAACTCATCGTCTTCGGTGAGTTCAAATGCCTCTCGCACGATAGGGCTATTTACTAGATTCCCTGTACGCCAGATCCCGTTGTAACCCATGGCAACTGCCATCTGTTGCATCGAAAATGTTGCACACCCAGCTGTTTGAATTTGCTCTAGTCGCGGCACTTTTGGGTGTTCAACCGTTTTTGCTAAAACCGCAATAATCAATGGCGCTCTAAACGGCATTTTTTGCGTCTTCGCCAGTTTAGCATCATCCGCCCCCTCTTCCGTCATGGCTTTGACAAATAACTGGCTTAACCGTTCGAGCCCTTGCTCTTTAATAACGACAAAGTGAGCGGGTTTTAGACCGCCATGATCCGGTGCACGCATAGCCACCGTTAACATCTTCGAAACTTCCAGTTCATTTGGTGCAGGCGCTGTTAATTTGCCGCAACTATAACGGCTAGCAAGAAAGTCAATTGCCGCTTGATTTACCAGAAAACTCACGACTTAACACTCGGAATATGGCCTAAACGTGCGCCGCCAATTAAGTGCATGTGTAGGTGGTAGACTTCTTGGCCGCCGAAATCGCGGCAATTAACCACGAGTCGATAGCCGTCTTCACTGATCCCTTCTTCACGGGCTAATTTTGCGGCGACGGTAAATAACCGACCTAAAGTTAGTTCGTCTTCTTGTGTAACATCATCCACCGTCGGAATAACTTTATTTGGCACAATCAAAATATGAGTAGGTGCTTTAGGCGTGATGTCTCTAAAAGCAGTCACAAGATCATCTTGATATACCATATCAGATGGAATTTCTTTGCGGATAATTTTTGTAAAAAGAGTATCTTCACTCATAATAAGCCCTTAATTCAACGTAAAAAATTAAAGGCTACGAGTGTAACTTAACTAGTGAGGTTGACGCTAGCGCTTTGGTACTAAAAGCTGAGGATCAATTCGTTGATTCATCCAATTCATGCGCCAATCTAAATGCGGGCCAGTTGAACGTCCTGTGTTGCCAATTTCGGCGATGAGATCACCTTGTTTAACCACATCTCCAGGTTTGACGTGTCCCTTACTTAAATGGAGGAACGTAGAGCTTACCCCCATACCGTGATCAATAATTAGCGTTCCGCCAGAATAGAACATATCAGGCACATAAAGACGTACAATGCCATCTGCTGGTGCAACTACTTTGGTGCCGATTGGCGATGCCATATCCACACCATAATGAGGGCGTCCCATTTTTCCATTGTAGTAGCGAACTGAACCATAGACTCCGCTAATGCGCCCTGGCGCAGGCCAAATAAACGCTTGTTCAAAATGTTGCGCATCTGACCATATGGCACGTGCCGCTCGAACTTCCTTTGCATCTTTTTTAGCACGAGCAACATTTTTAGGATTAGGATGTGTAATCTTTTTACTAATGCCTGTCACACGACTTTCACGATACTTACGTTTACTCAATGATAAATCAACGGTGTTAAATTTATCATCAAATTCAATCGTTAATTGATTCTTAAGGGATGCATCACGGCCAAACCCAATGACGAAAACGCCCTCATCGCTTATTTTTACGGGTTTATCATTAAGCTTAATTTTTGATGAAGCGCGGGTATTTCCAACAAGCATTCCACCTTGAACGAAATCACCGGACAGAGACGTATTCGCTGTCACTTGGCGTTCCTCACCATTTGCATTGAGTGCCAGCGCCGTGCAAACAATAGCGATTAACGACAAGTGTTTTTTCATTGATGGAATCCTTAATTTATCTAAGTAAATGTCTATTTCTCAATTTTCGCACTCACCATAGCGCCTTTATCAACGCCCTCATAACCAATGACACTAATTTCGTCACCAATATTTTCGTTCGCCAATGTATGGGCGACAAAATGAGTAAGCTGCTCTACGGTGGTATCAAAATTCAATATCTCACAGACATCCGTTGGGATCATAAGTTCAAATCGGCCTTGCGGTGCATCGTAAGCAACACTATATAGATTTGGCACATCACGTAGTGCTTCAAGTGCTTCTGGCACGGTAATATCGTCACTAGAAACCATATCTTCTTCGGTGATTAGATAAATATCTTGCCAGCGCAGCGCCCAATAATGTTCTAACGCCTCGTCCTTTTCACCGTTTCTCTCGATTTCAATGATACTGCGATGTCCGTGGGCGATTCGTTGGCAGTTACCGTCATGCTTCTTTAAGCCATGGCTATAATGATAGAACGCACCAAAAATTGGTTCTGCTGCAAGTTTTAATACCAACCCCGTTACATTCTCTGGTAACACTTTCATAATGGCGGCTTCAAGATGTTCGATGATGCCATTTTCGTCCACCACGTCTTTATCGATAAGCGCAAACGCTTCATGGGGGCAGCTAAGATATATCGGTAGTTGCTCTGGACGGTCCAACAAGATCTGAGTTGATTCTTCCAAGATATTAAACGAAATACATTTATTCTGAGCTGGGATCAATAATTTATGATCGACTTCGTCGTCAATGACCGCTTTGATTTGTTTTTTAACCAACCCAAAATCAAGCACCATACATTCATCATTGAGGCTGCCATCTAATTCGATATCGACGATTAGACTTTCGCCAACCATACCGCGTTCTTCACAAAGGTATGAGTAATCGATGACCGTTAAATTATTTACAAAAAGTTTCATGAATTTTCCTACGTTGGGCGGAAAGACAGTCCACCCTATTAAAATTATCGAGATTATAACCAACAACTTGGCAAATTAATCGCGGTAACGCAAATGCACCATGATTGTGTGATCAAGGCATTGTTTTATCAATATTACTCGTTATCACTTGATAGACGTCTGGTTAATTGGTCGCGTAAATTTGGTGGGATGCCGACAATAGTGACAGTGTCGTTATGTAAATCAACAACCACACGTTCCCCTAAATGCTTTTGCTCAAAGCCAACGGTGACACCGCCACCAGTGCCAGAAAATTTCTTTAGCTGGCGTAATGTTGTTCTGTCTCCCGGAATCTCGTCTTCCAATTCATAATTTTGTTGATTTACAAATTGGTAGAGTCCACTTTCGCCGTCGCTAGCAACTGAATTTGACAGTGATTTAATGCCAATTTCTTCACCACTGTCGATTTTATCCTTACAATAATCGAACACTTTTTCTCTGTATTGTTCTTTTTCACTTCGGTCGAATTCATTGGCAGAACAATAATCTTCTACTGCATTCATCAAACTTTTGTTCTGTTCTTTAACGTTAATGCCTTCTTTACAACCCATAAAATCAAGGAAGAAGTCTGACACTTTACGTCCAGCGCGCCCGCGAATAAATGAAATGTAACGATTACAATCAGGCTGTGCTTGCCACATCGTTAAGTCAATTCTTGCGGCAAGCTGCAAATTATTGAGCTCTAAATGTTGATTTGCACTAACCTCTAACGTTTCATCTACGGCGATGGAGTCTTTTGGTGAAATCAGAGCCACGAATAAATAGTTACTAGCAATATGGGTATAGTTAGCAAGCATTAAATAACCTTGCTCTGCAAAATTATACTTCATCAACTCAGTTTGCAGCAGTTTGATGGCTTGTTGTGAAAATGAAACGAAGTCATTATCTTGGTCAAGGTAGTCTGTTAAGGCCCGTGAGAATTCTTGTTCTCCGTCGCCATCGTCAGCAAAAAAACCGTAACCCTTACCTTGTTTGCTGTTATAAATACGATGTAATTCGCTGACTAAGGTTTCAACGTCATTATTCAACGATAATACTTGATCGCGCGCTTCAAAAGTAACCTCACCGTCACTGGTGGTGTTAAGTTGATGTAAAATGATATGACGAATCGATACACTCATTTGATATTAGTCCCAAGCCAAAATTTGCTGTATTATAGCCGTGTTTTATTCCAATTATCCCGAAGTAATTGTCAGCTTGCGATAGATTGTGCAAATTAGCACCATCTTCAACGCATTTGATACGACTTCTTAGTCAATTAAGAGAGCAACATGGCTGTAAAATCAAAATACACTAACGAACAAGTCGAAAGTTTAATCATGCAATTATTAACTGTTTTAGAAAACAGTCAATCAAAAGCAGATCTAAGTTTAATGGCACTTGGAAATGCCGCGACGTCTGTCATCAATAATAGTGTCAGCCCAGCCCAGCGTAAACAAGTTGCTGCTAGCTTCGCAAAAGCGCTTGAAAACTCGGTAGAAGTTGAGCTTCACTAAGTATTAACGGCTATTTGAAGGCACGCATGATTATCCAACTTGCGTGCCTTTTTAGTGCGTGTGATAATCTGCTGATTACTAATATAAATTTCGCTAATAGATAGAACATCTTATGGTAGACAATACAAATTCATATAAAGACCGAGTATCCAGACTTATTAGCTGGGGTCATTGGTTCATGTTTGCGAATATTTTATTAGCGATGCTGATGGCGGTTCGTTATATTTTTGCTGCTGATGGCCAAGCAACCGTTATCTCTGTACTTTATGTTTTGATGACTTGGATTGGGCATTTTGGACTACTTGGCATTATTTGTTATGTCTTAGTGTTGTTTCCATTAACCTTTGTCTTCCCCTATTCTCATATACTGCGCGGCGCAGGGGCGGTACTTGCAACGCTGTCTATTGTTGCGCTTTTGATTGACGGCAGCGTTTATCAAAACTATCAATTACATTTCAATTTATTTGCATTTGACCTCGATGGATTTAATCTCAACAACACCATAGGCTGGAGCTCTATAAGCCTGTTTTTAATTGCCTTATTAGTCGTTGAACTCACCATCGCAAATCTAATATGGAAGAGGCTACACGTCATTCGTCAGTGGGACATCGGGAATAAGCTTGCGGCATTTTTTGGGGTGATGTTTTTGTTAAGCCACATGGTGCATATATGGGCTGATGCGACAATATATCGGCCTGTATTATCATTTGATCGTACCTTTCCTTTTGCTCACCAATCAACAGCCCGCAGTTTTATTAAACGTCAAGGTTGGCTAAATGAGACACATCAAAAAGATTTAATGATCAATAAAAGCGCAAAATCAGTTAACTATCCACTGAGTCCGCTACAGTGCCACGCAACTGAGACAAATTTGCTTGTTATTACAGTCGCCAGAGTCAACGAAGATTTAGTGACACCTGACATCATGCCAAATCTGACCGCATTGTCTGCGCAAGGGTTATCTGCACAAGCCCATATTACCAACTCACTTGAAGATACTGATGCAACCTTCGGTTTTGAAACTGGCCTGCCCGCCATTTATCGTCCTGCATTTACCGCACAGAAATTATCGAGCCCGTTAATAGAGCTTACCAATAAAAGTATTAGGAAAAGTTTTGGCGTTCATGCTGATCAGCTCACCAATAAAGACGCATTAGCCGTTGATAGAAAAAACGTTGACGATTTAGCGCAATGGATTGGTGAGCAACGCGGTGCCCCCTACTTTGCCAACATAACACTCTATGCCAGCCAGCAACTGAGTATCGGTACTAATGCATTGCTTAATTTTGACCACGCGCTTACGCAAACAAGTTCTGCACCACAAAGAGTGCTTGCTACTCAATATGTTAACTCACTACATTATACAGATAGATTAATTGGCGAGTTACTCCAAGGAGTCGATTTAACGACGACCACCGTTGTGGTTACTGGTCATCGAGGTAATGATTTAACACGGCTTTACAATCAATCTTCGTCAGATTACTCTCAAGTAAACTTAAAGGTTCCACTCATTATTGTTGGCCCAAATTTCGAACCTCAACAGGTTACTAAAGCAACATCTCATTACGACGTATTACCGACACTGTTAAAAAGCCACTTTAAATGTGGCAATCCAGCGAGCGATATTAGTGTTGGTTATGACATTAAGAGTACACAACAATCTGACATGTTCTATTTAGGCAACGCGCATTACTTCTCGTTATACAAAGATGGAAACAACACCCAAATAGATCGTCAAGGTCAGTATCGATTCTTTAATAAGCACTACATCCGCCAAGACGATGGAAAGCTATCTTTTCAATCACTGGTGGATTTAATGGCAAATATTGAACGATTTGAACCTTAACGAAGAAAACTACAGCAGTAACAGGAAATTTAATGGCATATCAGCATCTAAGCGTTCAACAATTACAAGAAATGCAAGCACAGCGCACTATCAACATAGTAGATACACGTGACCCTCAGTCTTATGCATTGGCGTGTATCCCTAAGGCGTTCAATCTAAACCAAGGTAATCTTGAGCAACATCTAAGCGATTTAGATATGGATGAGCCACTCATTGTATGTTGTTATCATGGGATAAGTAGTCAAGGCGTTGCACAGTTTTTGTTTGAGCGAGGGTTTGAAGAAGTCTACTCTTTAGATGGTGGTTTTGAAGCCTATCAAAACGCACAGTCAAGTAACTAGACCATGTCGTTGAAATGACTATGAAGAAAAGGCCAATCATTGGCCTTTTTTAATTCAATAGTCTAATTGATTCGGTAGCGCGGTAGATAGAAACTAAAACTGGTTCCCTGCTCTTCTTCACTCTCCACTTCAATATCACTATGATGCAGTGCTAATAACGCTTTAACTATTGCTAATCCAAGTCCCGCATTTCCTGATTCACTGTCGGTTTTATTACTCGCTCGAAAATGCGCTTCAAACACTCTTGGCAATTGATCTTTGCTTATCCCAACACCACTATCTTGGACGGTGATATGAACCTTTTCTTGATTATCAAAATTGACGAGATCAAAACGGATCACAATGCGCCCGCCCGGTGGCGTATGACGAATTGCATTGGCAACCAAATTACCGAATACGCGTTCTAGTTTTGCAATATCTGCATCCACTTGCAGTGAGGTGTCTTTAGGACTGACGTCAAGTTCAACACCCGCTTGTTGGGCACGAAGATCAAATGAATCCATAATATCCTGTGCAAGTTCAGCGACCGCAATTGGCTCTCGATGAAGTTCAACACTGCCGGTTTCTAGATGTGCTAACTCAAAGACTTGTTCAACTAGGCCGCTCAATACCTTAGCGTTGCGCTGCGCTACATCAATGTAATGTGCACTGCTCTCTTCCGCCGATTCACCAAATTGCTTTTGCCACGTTTCAATATAACCCGTCAAAGAAGACAGAGGTGTTCGTAAATCGTGAGAAATATATGACAACAGCTCTTTACGTTGTATGTCTTTAATTTTCAGCTGCTCAAGCTGTCTGGCAATCTTCTCAGACATATTGTCAATGACACTAGCTAATGCGACTTCTTCATTTGAACTTAGCCAAGATGTTGAATTCTCCACGAGATTTAATTGCTGATTGCGATGCCATAGTTGCTCTTCTTGGTACATTAGGACGTTACACGTCATGCGAGACAATGGCCTGGTAATTAACCAAATTAATATTGTTCCTACAAACAGCGCAAACAATAATGCGCTTCCCCCTAGAATCAATGACTCGCTTAGTAACCTGTTATTGGTTAGGTTTGCAATGATCTTGTCTTCAAGCTCAGAGCCAATAATCACATACAAATAACCTTGATGCTTGCCTTCGTAGTTTATTGGCGCGGCAGAGAATATCTTTTGTCGATAAGGATGACGTGGGTCATCACCAAGCAACGGAAATTGTACTTCTGGTGATATAAAGGTCTTGATAGGATCTAAAGCAATCTTATCGCGCTTGATCTTTCCTTCTTCCGCAGCATGTGCGAGTAAATTGCCTTGAGTATCTGTCACATAAATCTCAAATGCAGGTCCCAACAACATCATATTGTGAAAGGTGTACTTAAGCGCTTTAGGATCGATTTCACCATTTTTTAAGATTTGCGCTTCGATTAACATGTGAGCCGCTAATTCTTCATGCAGCGCTTGCGTTGCTTGCTGCTCATAGCTTCTTGATGAATTGCCCATAAACCAGAGAAACATCAAGGTAATGGAAACGAATACGAGAACGAATAAGATGATTAGTCGACTCGTCAGCCCTTTAAATAATTGCATGAAGATTCCTGTCTAGATGATTAGAGATATTCGAATTTATAACCGACGCCCCATATTGTATGGACGACCTTTGGTAAAGTGTCACACGCTTCTAGTTTTGCGCGCAGTCTATTGATATGAGAATTAACGGTGTGTTCGTAGCCAAGATGATTGTATCCCCATACTGAATCGAGTAACTGGCTTCGACTAAAGACTTGCCCAGGGTTGCTTGCGAGAAAATGAATGAGATCAAACTCTGTTGATGTAAGGTCGATTGGGGAGTTTTGAAAAGAGACTTTATGACGTTCTGGTTCTATGCACAGTTCGCCAAAAACTAAATCTTGCGATGGCGGTTTTGAATCGACACTAAGTTGTGACCGACGAAACAACGCTCTAACGCGTGCTTCTAGTTCTCGAATACTAAAAGGTTTAGTAAGATAGTCATCAGCCCCCATATTGAGCCCCATGATGCGATCCGTTTCAGTATCTCGTGCGGTTAACATCATGATGGGTGTAGATGGATCGTTTAAACGCACTTGACGGCATATTTCCAGACCATCAACTTCTGGCAGCATAATGTCGAGCATCATCAGATCAAAATTACCGCTAAGCGCCAATGATAGGCCTGTTTTCCCATCATTGGCTTTGGAAACTTCAAAGCCAGCATTGATTAAGGTGATTTCAATTAAGTTAGCAAGATCGACTTCATCTTCAACGATTAATATATGCTGGCTCATTTATTTTCCTATCTTATTTAACGCGTTTAACAGTCACCTTTGCAACAAGATTGTCAAAACGGTGAGTAGAATCTAACACTGAATCAGGTAACCCATCATCTTGTGTCACAACCCCTGGATGCATGGTTACTTGGTCAGCACGGTCATCCCGTGCAACATTAAAGCCTTCACCTTGCCCCATCGTTGCTGGTCCGGGTATTGTTGCTGCAGTTTCCGAATCCGCTTCCGTTCCCGAATCATAGACGTTTAAGCGAAATGACATGCTATCGCCAACGTTGTAGTTAGTGAGATCGTGACTATTAAGACCTGTAAAGGCGTCATTTGTATTCACCAACATTGATAATACTGACAAATTCAATGTTGTTTCTGTCGTTTCAATCGTTTGGGTCGATGTTTTACCGGGTCCTAATGGGTCGGTATCGCTTGCTTTATTAACAACTGTAGATAACGCTAACACTTCGGTGTTGTCACCAGCTTCCGCTAACAACTCAAGAGCGGCATCGGCCGGCTCACCGATACTAAATGGCTTATAATCATCGTTGTGAGTCACTACGGTAATTGGCGATAGCGGCTGATTACTTGTAATGTTTGTTACCGTTACTTCATATTCATAAGTCGGTGCTGGCGTAGGTGCAGGCGTTGGTGTAGGTGCTGGTACAGGTGTCGACGAATTAGAGCTACCACCACAACCCGCTAAGGTCAACGCCGAAACACAGGCCAATGCAATGATCGATTTTTTCGGATTAAATAGATTTTTCATAAATCTCTCCTTACTTAACTGTTACAGTTACTCGTAGCACTGGATTCAACCAACGGTGAACAGTGTTGCTGACATCACTTTTGCCGCCATCTTGCATTGCATCACCAATATTTCCTGGATGAATATGCACCGTCTTATTGGTGTCTTCAGTAGATAAGCCTGTACCGTTTTCACCAGCGTCACCTAATGGGAATGCAGGGATCCCAAGTTGACCCGGCATACCCGCACCCATAACATAAAGTTCGTTATTGGCTTCAGTACCCGCATCATACGCATTAACATTGATGGTATAAGTGCCAGCTTCCGTAGGGATAGTCCACGCGTCAACGCCCGCAAATGCGTCATTCGTTGGTAACAACATAGCGGTTAATGAAAGATGTGTATCTGATTCAGTATTCAAGTCGAATTCTGGAGTCGATTTACCAGGCATTAATAAGCCAGCATTAGGATTAGCTACCTTATGTCCATTTGCGGCATCAATTTCGGCACCAAGATCATCAATGCTTCCGCCTTCAGCCATTTTCTGAAGTGCAACAGAAGCGGCTTCACCGGTTTTAAATAGATGAGTATCACTATCATGGCTGGCAACTAGCAGTGGTGTGAAAACCATGCCGTGAGTTAGGTTTGTTACTTTAATAGTTAATTCTGCAGCGGATGCTGAGGCACTAGACAGTGCGATTAGTCCAGCAATGCTTGTAGCGAGTAAAGTCTTCTTATTATTCATGATATTTGCTTCCTTTGATTTAGTGTTGCACTAATCTTAAAAAGCAAATATCCGGAAACTATCGTCAATTTATCACAAAATTATAACAAATCAATTTATCCAATAATTACAACAACTTCATACCATAATATCTGTGAAATTAAGACCAAAAAGGTGGCAACGCCCAACAAAGTGTAACTTTGTTCGTCACTGGTAAAGAGTGGCAGTAGCCATAATCCTAAACCAATGAATAAAAATCCAAAGTACCAATATAATTCAGGAGTGATCTGTTCAAATAATGATGCACTGTCATTTTCAAATAGTCCAAAGCCCAAGATGACTAAACTCAATACACTCACAATCACACCAATAATAGGCAACAATTGATTGAACGCGACTAAACGATGCTTTGCTTTTACTAAAATTAGTTGTGCCAGCACAGCGCCAGTGACAATTACTGGCAATAGAATGAAAGGCGTTGATTGGGTAGAGAATATGCCGATGGCATATAAACCCAATGGCAATAATGCACCATAAATGGCCTTGTCTGGGATAGCGCGCTTATTGGGCAGTTTTCCCTGCCAAATGCTTAACAGAATTCCGTATACGCCGCCAATCACCCCGACACCAATAAACCAGTTAGATAAACTGGTTTCAACCGCCATCATTAAGGATACAAAAATTACCGTCCAAATCGTAATCAATTCAGCTTGGATGCGGCTATGTTGCCCAGGACACAACTGCCCATTTTTTAGGATCAGGCACAAAATTGAAAATGCAAAGAAAGGTGAGAGTGCCAAGATTGGCACTACAATGTTATAGAATGAAATATCAATCACAGAATGTTCTCATTATGAAAATTTCGATGAATTATACCGAAACCAGTTAACTTTACGACAAGGAGTTTGCAATAAATTGCGACAGCTCTTTTGGCCTCATGCCACCATTCACCATTCCTTTAAGTTTCCCTTGCTTAAATAGCGCAATAGTCGGTACTCCACGTAATTTATACTTGGTCGCAAATGCCTTGTTTTTGGGTAAATACGCATGGGCAAACCGCACTTTACCAGAGTGCGTTCTAGCGCTCTTGGTAAATATGTCAAAAAACGATTTACAGATAGAACAATTAGGGCCAGACATAAACACTAACAATGGTACCTTAGCCTTGGATAACGGGACAAAATGGTGTGGCAACATTTCAATGACCACGCCATCCAGTAATGACTGCCGACAATGGAGACATACCTGGGCACTATTAATGTCGGTCAAAGAGAATTTATTAGCTTTACCACAGGCATTGCAATTGATTGATAGATTATTCATAAACACTTTTAATTTGAAATAAGAAGTTGGATCTCGAGATTTATACATTCTAAAAAGTTAATTCTTGCGGTGATCCTAGCACCTAGTAAGTTACAAGCAATCATTTTTACTTACTTCACTATCCGTTTTTCGAAAATCAGAAACATTCATTCCCAAGAATGGACTCATTTTTAATCATTCAAGAAAATCGTTTCTGGTCTTCTCGTCCAATACTGATAGAATTTCCACATTACAATTTCAACTTCGTTCTCTATGACTAATACTTCTCAACCCACTATTCTCTGGCACGATTATGAAACTTGGGGCGCAGACACTCGGCGTGATCGCCCCGCGCAATTCGCCGCAATTCGAACTGATCTTGAATTAAATATCATTGGCGAACCGATTGAATTTTACTGTGAGTTAGCTAACGACTATTTACCAGCACCTCAAGCGTGTTTTGTTACGGGCTTAACGCCACAAAAAGTAAATCGTTTAGGCATGCCTGAAACGCAATTTATCGAAAAGATAAACGACCTATTCAGCCAGCCAAACACTACAGTGGCAGGTTATAACAATATTCGTTTTGATGACGAAATTACTCGTCAAACACTTTATAGAAATTTTCAAGATCCCTACGCGAGAGAATGGCAAAACGGCTGTTCTCGCTGGGATATCATCGATTTGGTTAGAACATGCTATGCATTGCGTCCTGAAGGCATAACATGGCCGACTAATGACGAAGGTGTGGTAAGTTTTCGACTAGAGTTACTCACGGCTGCTAATAACATCGCCCATGAAGGTGCGCATGACGCTATTAGCGACGTGATTGCCACGATTGAAATGGCCAAATTAATTAAAACGAAGCAACCTAAACTCTTTGATTATGTCTTCAATCTGCGCCGCAAAGCACAAGTCAGTAAACAATTTGATTTAGTCAATTTCACGCCATTAGTTCATATTAGTTCAAAGATCCCTGCCGCGTCGGGATGTTCAACCTACATAGCACCGATTGCCTATCATCCTGTGAACAAGAACGCGATGGTCTGTGTCAATCTCAATATGGATTTAAGTCCTCTTTTGGAATTGAGTGCGCAAGAAATCAGTGAACGCATGTATACAAAGCGAAGTGATTTAGGCGACCTTCTGCCAATCGCTTTAAAGTTAATTCACATTAACAAGTGCCCAGTGATAGCACCCGCAAAAACATTGACCAAAGAGGCTGCAGACCAACACGGAATTGACCGTGGGTTGTGCCGTAAGAATCTCGATTTACTCATCGCAAATCCCCAACTGCGAGAAACCGTCACGCAAGTCTATCAAATCCAAAGTGATCATCCAGAAGAAACCAACCCAGATCTAATGCTTTATAGCGGAGGATTTTTCTCACATCATGATAAAGATGCGATGGAAAGACTACGACAAACGCCCCCAGAACAACTACCCGCAATTGATTTCAACTTTGAAGATAAGCGGCTCAATGAAATGCTTTTTCGCTATCGAGCGCGCAACTTCCCATTAACGTTATCTCAGTCAGAACAACAGCGCTGGAACGATTACCGAATGAATACGATGGATGGACAAGGCTATGCTTATCAGTTAGAAACTCTGGCTTTAGAACACGGTTCTGATGAACGAAAAATGGCGATTTTAAGAGCCTTATTCGAATATGCGAGCAGCTTGTAAAACATTAGATAGTTACAAACGGGCACCTGAATTAATGTAAGGTGCCCGTCTTAATACTATTCAGCTTTTTTCTTCGTTAGCCTTGCATGTAAGCTTGAAGTATCCCAACGATTACCTCCCATTTCTTGGAGATCGCCATAGAATTGATCAACGAGTGCAGTTACTGGTAATTTGGCGTTATTGTTTCGCGCCTCATCCAAAGCAATCCCTAAATCTTTACGCATCCAATCGATAGCAAAACCAAATTCATATTCATTATCAATCATTGCTTGATAACGATTTTCCATTTGCCAGCTTTGTGCGGCTCCTTTGGAAATCACCTCGATAACTTTAGCAACATCAAGATTAGCTTGCTTAGCAAAATGTACCCCTTCGGCCAGACCTTGCACCACACCGGCAATACAAATTTGATTAACCATTTTAGCAAGCTGTCCCGCTCCTACATCACCAATTCGCTCAGCGCAACGGGCATAGGCGTCTAAAACAGGACGAACTTTATCAAAGGTTTCTTGTTCACCACCAATCATAATGGCTGTCTCTTATACACATCTCCGAGCCCACGAGACTAGGCATGATCTCG
>CAJXRU010000072.1 GCA_913060565.1 uncultured Gammaproteobacteria bacterium
GGATCCAAGCTAAAAGTGAACAAGCTGAACAGCTTAATGGTTTATTAAAAAATCCAATGAGTCGTGAAGCAAATTTAGAAGAATTGCTGCGTCGTCCTGAATTAACGTACAACGATCTAATGAAAATTGATGGTTGTGGTCCAGGTCTTGAAAAAGAAGATGCAGCGTATCAAGTTCAAACTCAAATTAAATATGCGGGCTACATTGCACGTCAAATGGACGAAGTTGAAAAACAGCAACGCAATGAAAATACATTGCTGCCTATCGATTTAGATTACAGTCAAGTATCTGGTTTATCTAATGAAGTTGTTTCTAAGTTAACAGAAGCCCGTCCCGCTACCTTAGGTATGGCAAGCCGTATTTCTGGTATCACACCGGCTGCTATTTCATTACTATTGGTTTATATGAAAAAGAAAGGCCTGCTTAAGAAAGCAAGCTAAGCGACGAATGGAGGATAATTAATAATAAATATCCTCCATTTCACTTACTTAATTTAAGCTTGGGTTTAATTTCTTAGATGTGATGGCTGAAATATAATAGCTATATTCACTGATATCAGGATTACGAATTTCAACAACGGCTTCTTTTCCAAATGTTACTAAAAGTTCAGGGGATTCAACGACTGTTTGATGACCTTTTTGTAATTCAATCAATTCATACTCCAAACGTACAGATTCGCCTAAATCAATGGCTTTAAGATTGATGCTTAATTCGTCATTGGTTTTAAAGCTAACTTGCTCATCAAAATTAGTCCATAAAGATATTTTATTCTGATAAGTATCTTGTTCATCACCTTGAAGTTGATTCGAAATCAACATATCAATTTCAATGAATGCGCCAAGTTGTTGGCTTACTTCATTATTATCTTTTGTGGCAGTAGCTAACGTATTCCACGATACCAAAGCACTACTTAATATTATTATTAGTGAACAGATAAGCTTGTTTTTATATGTCATTTTTCTTTTCTCCTTGAGTCGTTTGACTCTATAAATATTGTGTTTATTAGTTGAAATTACTGTTGGTACAGGCTGTGTTATTGTTTGGTGATTTAAGAGAATTAAATCTGCTAATTTTTCAGTGTAATTATCTATTCCATAGGTAATACTTGCCCTCTCATCGCAGTTCACTTCAATAAATAACCGATTATAGTTAACGAGCTTTTTGACTATTGGATTCCACCAAAATAAACATTCCGTAACTTCTAAAATAAACAGCTTTAGATTGTCTTTACATGCTAAATGTTGCTTCTCATGAGCAATAATTAAATCTATATATTTAGATGTCGAAATAGCATTTGAAACAACAATTACGGGGTTAAATAAACCTAAAGTTAGTCCGTTATTAATGTGTTCAGAGGTATAAACAGGCGCCGAATAACGAGTACTTAAATGTCGACTAACATTGAATGATGGATCACTAATTATCTGCTTTTTCCAGCGATAAAAATGCAGAATATTTTTGACTAGTATCAGTACACCAATAGCTATTAATAATTGAAATAAGATCAAAAAATAATAATCATAAACACTATTACTTTGGGTGTGAGAAATGACGGTTTGTGGTGAGTTGGTAGAATAAATAGCTAGAATTAGTGGCTGTTTTAAAGCTGTTTCGGGCACAAGCTTAGCTAAAAATGAATAAGGAATTAGCCAACTTACGATAGCCAAATTAGACAAATAATAATTAAATTTATTAGGTAATTTGCTGTACTTTAATAGTATCAAAACAGCAATTGATATACACAGGCTAACGAAAAAGTAATCTTCCATTTAATTTAGATCCTTCTTCCTTTTCTTTAAAATATTTTCTAAATATTCGATATCTTCTAGATCGAGTTTCTCTTGCTCGAGTATATGAGCTGCTAACGGTCGGCTATTACCTAAGAAAACTTTATCAATAAAATTTCTAATCAACGGAATTTTGATTGTTTTCTTTTCATTAATTGGAACATAAAAAATAGTTCGTCCTTGGTTACCACTTCTTTTTATTGATTTTTTATTTTCCAATCTATCAATAATTGTTTTGACGGTAGAATATTTTACTGCTCGTTTCTTCTCAATTAATTTATGAATTTGAGGAGCACTAGCTTTCTCTAATTCCCAAAATAGTTGCATAACTTCAAGTTCAAAGTTAGTTAGTGACATTATTTATTTCTCAATCTCTACGTTTGTAGATATACATTATCTACAAATGTAGAGATTGACAAGCTAAATGTAAAATTAAGTTTAAGACCGAAAATCACTTCTATCTACCGTTCATCACTTTTATCAATTTTATTTCTCACGCATCAGTAATATGTCAGCATCAAAAAAGGAGCTGATACATGACTGAATATCTCAATATCGTTGAATTTATTAACTTTGGTGTCGTTTTAATGGACTCACAAGCGTTAATAAAACACTTGTTACCGAGTTTTAGTCTTATGTTAATGGTTTCATCAATTCTAAAAAATTAAACAACAAGGACTTAATTTATGAGTAATTCAACGCCAATGTCACTGGTCAATGTGTTCGTCGAGCCTAAATCAGTATTTGATAATTTAAAAGAAAATAAAAAGTGGGCTGTTCTTGGCTTGCTGTTAATTATTGCTGTGACATCTGTATCTTCAATGATGTTTTTTGGCGGTATGTCGCCAGAGTGGTTGATTGAACAGCAATTAATGGCTGCTGGTGATATGTCTACTTCCGAGCGAGAAGCTGCAAAACAAGGTATGGAAATGATGGCTGACTATATGGGCATCATGGCCGCTGTCTCTTCTGCAGTAATGTTACCGGCTATTACGTTTATTTTCACGGTGTACTACCTCGTTATTGGCTCTAGTGCTGCCAACACTAAACCTGATTTCAAATTTGGTGACTGGTTTGTTTTCACTATTTGGACACAGATGCCAGGGTTAGTTAATACATTAGGCTTCTGTGCTTTATTTTTTACTGCTGCATCTGGCGATTTACCACTATCTTTAATTAATTACGCATCATTAAATCAGCTTGTATTAGGCTACTTACCTGGTGATGCTCTCTATCAATGGGCTGAATCAATCAATTTATTCTCATTATGGTCAATTGTTATTGCCGCTATTGGTTTCAACCGTTGTTGTAAAATGCCAATGGTTAAGGCATTTATCTTCTCAGCATTACCATTAGTCGTAATTTTCCTAGGATGGTTTGTTCTATTTACTTAATACGAACTGTTTATTGCTTGATTTAAAGGAAAAAAATAATGAAAAAAATCATTATATTGTTAGCCATTATTAGTAGTGTTACTGCTTTAGTGGTATGGAAAAAAATGGACAAGAGTCAACAGAGTTTGCAAGTAAATAGTGAACAAGTTGCTAAAGAGGTGCTCTCAGATAGTATTTTAGCCTCAGGTAACTTGATTTTTAATACGCAAATTCAAATTCGTTCTGAAGTTACAGGGATAGTAACGCAGGTTTTGGTTGAAGAGGGCGAGTATGTCGAGCAAGGGCAAATTTTGATGCAGCTCGATCAAACTGCTTTCGCTGCTGATGTTGCTAATAATCAAGCGGCGGTTAACGCTCAAAAAATCGAAATCGAGTTTGTAACAGAGCAATATAATGAAATGAACCGTCAATATGCGGTTAAATCTAAACTATTTAAGCAGAAACTTATTGGTGCAGATGATTTGGCGCAATTTAAGAGCCAGCTAAATGTTTCAAAAATTAAGGTTAAGGCTGCACAAGAGCGATTAAATCAAAACAAAGCATCATTAGATTTTTCAAAAGATAGATTAAACAAAACCACCTTTAGAGCATCTATGCCGGGGCTTATCGCTGCGGTAGACGTTAAGCCCGGCGAAACGGTTATTGCTGGAACAACAAATATTGTTGGCTCTGCATTAATGACCTTAGCTGATCCTAAAACTATTCTCGCTGAGCTTCGCGTAGATGAGGCTGATATTGCAAGTGTTCAGCCGGGCATGAAAGTTGAAGTATTTGCCGCTGCAAATCCTAAGAAATCTATTTCTGGTGACGTTACCAGTATTGGCACATCAGCAAGGGCTGATCGTCAAGGACTAGGTTTGTACTTTCGCGTAAAAGTGTTGTTGGCAGACAGTCAGCAGCTCTATCCGGGGATGAGTTGTCGTGCAGAAATTATTACTGCCCAATCTGATGAATCATTGAGTGTGCCTATTTCTGCCATTTTAAAAGATGGTGAGAAAAACTACGTATGGGTAATCGATAACAACCGAGCTACAAAGCAATGGGTGGATGTTGGAATGGCGACAGATACTCGCCAACAAATCACTAACGGGTTAACTGCACAACAAGTTGTTGTTACTGGGCCAAGCCGCACTGTTAGTGATATTAAAGAGGGTAGTGAACTACGCCTGAAAAAGGATAGTTAATGATGAAGTCACAAGAGAGTAAAGCGGTTATAGCGATTAATAATGTCAGTAAAAGCTACCATATGGCAGACGAAGCTTTTTACGCACTAAAAAATGTCGATCTATCTATTCATAAAAATGAATATGTTGCTATTACAGGGCCATCAGGTTCGGGCAAGTCGACATTAATGAACATATTAGGTTGTTTGGATAATCCTAGTGATGGTGAATACTGGCTTGATGATCAAAATGTAGCGAGTCAAAGTGAAGCTGAGCTCGCAGAAATTCGTAACTATGGTGTAGGTTTTATTTTTCAGAGTTTTAATCTACTGCCGCGCGCAAGCGTTTTACAAAATGTGATGCAGCCGCTTATCTACCGCATAATGCCTAACAGTGAGCGAAAAAAGTTAGCATTAGACGCTCTCAAGCGCGTTGGGTTAAGTGATAAAGTTAAGAACTTACCCAATCAACTCTCTGGTGGTCAACGTCAACGTGTGGCTATTGCAAGAGCACTTGTTACTAATCCTGCTATTATTCTTGGCGATGAACCCACCGGTAATTTAGATAGTAAAACAACGCGCGATATTATGGACTTGTTTGATGAGTTACATGATCAAGGACACACCATTATTTTAGTGACTCATGAGGCTGATATTGCCGATCATTGTCGACGTGTTGTTAGGTTGGTTGATGGTGAAATAGAAAGTGATATTGAAAATCACAAGGAAGAACAACATGCGTAAAATATTGCACGCGTTTTTTGAAGGTTCGAAAGCGGCTACTCAAGCGATAACAGCACATGGCATGCGCAGTGCATTAACGACTTTAGGTATCATTATTGGTGTTGGTGCGGTAATTACTGTTGTTGCAATTATGGAAAGCTTGAGCGCGAATATTACTGACCAACTTGATGATCTTGGTAGTGATATGGTGACATTACGTGCTTACACAAATCCAGAACAGGAGATGTTAGGGGCCAGTAATAAAATTAGCTATGACGATTTTTTATTACTTAAGGGAAAGATTAAAAATGTGCAAGACATGACAGCTGTTATGCGCGCATTTAGTCTCGGCTCTAGCGTGCAATATGGACGCAACAACACGCAAACCCAAATCATTGGTACAGACAGTAGTTACCAAGCCGTTATCCATGTTTATCCAGAGCTAGGACGTTTTTTATCTGAAAGTGATGATTTACGTCGTCGCCGCGTGGCATTTATTGGTGCATCAGTGGCTAAGAAACTTAACATGCCAGCAGATCCTGTTGGTGAATTTATTAACCTTAGTGGTGATTGGTTCAGAGTTATAGGACTTGCAGAGAAGCGCGGTAGCTTGTTTGGTTTTGACCAAGATAACTACATCATTGCGCCCTTTAGCACCGTGCGATCGTTAAATGGCAGCCAAGCCACAGATAATATCGATATCATGTTTAGACCCGCTGACGGTGCTAACTTCAAAAATATCAAAGAAAATATTCGCCAAGTTTTACGTCAAAAGCACAAACTAAGTGGTGACGATGTCGATCATTTTGAATTCATCACAGCTGAAAAAACTAAAAAACAATTTGAGAGTATAACTACATCTGTAACGCTTGTTGCATCTGGTGTTGTTGGAATTAGTTTATTAGTTGGTGGTATTGGCATTATGAATATTATGCTGGTATCAGTGACTGAGAGAACTAAAGAGATTGGTATTGCTAAAGCATTAGGTGCCAGCCCGCAATTTATTCTGTTTCAGTTTTTAGTTGAAGCATTATTATTATCGTTATTAGGCGGTGTAATAGGGTTATTACTCGGTTATGGACTTGCCTCAATGGTCTCGATGTTTATGCCTGGTTCCAATGGTGTCATGGTGCCATTGTGGGCGATAGGACTTTCTTTTGGATTTACAACAGCAATTGGCGTAGTCTTTGGTCTCGCTCCGGCAGTTAAGGCCGCGAAATTAAACCCTGTAGATGCATTACGATATGAATAAAGCGCTCGTTAAAAAAAGTATTAAAGATTATTTCTCACTCGTTTTTACAACAACGAAAAGCTATAAAGTTGTCACGGTTGTTGGATTATTATTCAATTGGGTATTGTCTGTTTCTATTTTACAGGCCGTTGTAACTGAGCAACATCAATACACCGCTATTATTGTGCGAGCGGCGCTTGATGGCTTGTGGTTTTTTTTGATGACCCATTTGTTTGTTCGTGCTTACTTAAAATATAAAATAGTAAACGGCGCATTGTCATGGCAAAAAATATGGCGATTTTTAGTCTTTATTTTGGTCATTTGTTTTATAGCGTTTGCTGGTTCTATTGGTATTGGGCAAATAGAAATGCTCAAATTTACTGATATTAATGGCTTTCAATTTACCAATGGTGAGGGCGTTTTACAGTTTGATGTATCTAAATTAAGCTTTTTAAGCTTAATGATATTTAACTCATACATTGTATTTTTGGGGTGGGCGATTGTTTATTTGTTTTGGCATCAACAAATTAACCGACGCAAAGTCCAAAAAGAAATGCATCATGCGCAAATTCAGCAGTTAACTAATCAATTAAATCCCCATTTTTTATTTAATGCATTTAATAGTATTCGAGCGCTGATTTATGAAGATCAAGATAAAGCCGCTGATACGGTTACACAACTCTCTGAGTTATTTAGAACCCATTTACATGCCCATTTAAAAGCAACATCTTCAATGGATGATGAATGGCAAGTTTGTTCGCGTTATCTAACGATTGAAGGGATCAGGCTGGAAGAGCGTTTACAACTTGGGGTGACTATCGATGATGATTTACTAACGCAAAAAATCCCAACATTAACGTTATTAACCCTCGTTGAAAATGCTATTAAGCATGGTATTTCACCTAATAGCGAACCGGGAAAAATAATGATTAGTGCCACCAAAATAGATAACAAAAGATGGCAACTAATGGTGGGGAATTCTATTAATAAACCGTCTCAGGCTGATGGCACTAATACTGGTATGAAGAATGTTAAACAACGATTAGCGTTAATGTTTGGTAATAAGTATGATTGGTATCAAACAAAAACTGATAGCTATTTTGAAGTGAAAATGGAGTTGCCACTTGCTTAAAGTATTGATTGTCGATGATGAACGATTAGCGAGAGTTGAGCTCAATCGTTTGTTAGAAAAATTTGATGATATTGAAGTTGTCGCTCAAGCGAAAACAGCTGCAGAAGCGTTAGACTTCTTAGACAATACGACGATAGATCTGGCATTTCTAGATATTCAAATGCCAGAGATGACAGGCCTTGAATTGGCACTACAAATAGATCCTACCGTTAAATTTGTATTTTGCACCGCGTTTAATGAGCATGCCGTTGATGCATTTTCATTAAATGCCACTGATTACATTGTTAAACCAGTAAATAGTGAGCGATTAGCTAAAACAATTGAACGGGTAAAATTAGCGCGCGATGTAAAAACAGAGGAAGTAATTGATTACCTCCCTGATAATCATGGCTTGTTGTTAAAGATAGGTGATAGCAATCAAATTATTCGTTTAGAAGAGATTGAGCGTTTTGAGTCTGTTGGCAATCATGTTGCTGTATACACTAGCCAAGGAAAGTCTTATATTCACTCGTCGTTAAATAAAGTTGAAAAACGACTTAACCCAGCACATTTTTTCAAAACCAGTCGCAGTGAAATAGTTAGAATAGATAATATTTTGAGGCTAGAAGAAGGAATGGCCGCCGGTAGCTTAGTCGCGGTAATGAAATCAAATCAACAAGTGGATGTTAGCCGACGACAGGTTCAGTCACTTAAGCAGTTATTTAATGTGTTTTAAGCCATATAGGTATTTAATCTAGATGGCTATTTAGAGTTATTTTTTAAAAATGATATTTAAGGCCAATGGTAGAACCAGAAACTTTTAAATCACCCATTTTCATGGTTTGTAAACCTGCATTAAGTGCTAAACCATTGTCCCATTTGTATTGCCAACCTGCTTCAGCAAATAGCCCTAATCCATCATCTTCAGCAATCGTTGTCTTGGCATTTTTAATGTCATAATCATAAAACTGAACACCTAATTTCCCATACAAGCTATTACGCTTTGTTAGCGCGTATTGACCTTTACCGGCAACGACGATATTGCTGTAATTTAATTTATCAGCGTTTAAGTTAAACAGTTTGTTATTTTCTTTTTCACAAACAAACTTATCTTTAGAGTCAGTACATTTCCATTTGTCTGCTTCTGCCGCAGCATTTAAACCAACTTCCACTGACCAAATATCACTAAATGCATAGTTATAATGAAAGTAGAGCTGGCCAACGCCGCCACCATCTTGTTTAGAGTTTTTGTATTCAGCTGAACCACCAGATAATTGCACGCCGACACTGTGAGGATTTTTAGTTGCTGCATTAGCGACTGAACTCATTCCTAATGTTGTTAATACGGCGATAATTGAAACTGAAATTTTGTTTAACCTTGTCATTGTATTTTCCTTATAAAATGCATGTTTTAATGTTTAAATTACTGAAGCTATAGTAGAAAATTAAGGCGTTAAAGACTGTCTAATAGTGTGGTCAAAATGTTTATTTATGTAAGATTACGTAAGCGAAAGTAAGGATAATTCAGTCTTTTTTATCTGAAATCACTGTCTAGACACCATTTAATATGATTCAATTGATTAATACTGTTTAAAACACCGCTCCAGCCTGACAAAAGGAATGTTGAGAATGAACTTCAAAAAATTAGCACCATTAGCACTATTAGTGGCTACGCCACTTTACGCTGCGCAAGGTGATCAAGTGGGAAATTCCCGTTATAGCGTTGCTACACACAATGCACATGCTTTGAATGGCGTGAATATCGCGAGTATGAATGCTCACATGAAGCAATCCACCAGCTTCGCTTATCTAACATCTTTAAGAATTGGTGGTGAAGTCGGTGACGCTGATTTTGCTGATGATATCGAAGATTTAGTTGACGAATTAGATCGTGATGACATCACGCTAGATGAAGCTAACGCGTTAATAGACCGCTTCAATGAGGTGTTAAAACTTGCTGGAGATAAAGGCTATGCTGATGCCAATGTTGGTCTTGAAGTGCCTTTATCTATGCTCTGGAAACGTGAATATGATGCTTTTAGTGTAAGTACGCGCGCTTATGGTACAGCTCATGTTGAAATATTAGATGATAATGTTCGTTATAATCCACTGCAACAAACTCTTGAAACTAACGCAGCAGGCTATGTCAAAGTTGCAGATATGCTGGAGTTCTCATTCGGTTATAGCCGATTAATGTGGCAATCGACAAAGCGAGATTGGGAAGGTGATTTACACCTTGGCGCTCGTTTAAATGTGCAACGTTTAGGCTTATCAAAACAAGTTATTGGTTTTCAAGCAGCAGATGGAGATGAAGATTTATCCGATACTTTCTTAGATGATTACGAAGACTTTAAAAATGATACGACTGAAATATCACTAGATTTATCAGCCTATTGGTCAGCGAAAAATTACAATATAGGTCTAACCCTATCTAATATTAATGAGCCTGAATTTGATTATGGTGAACTCGGCAAGAACTGTAATAGCTTGAGTAATGACATAAGCCAAAGTAACTGTTTAACGGCGTTGTCTTATTCTGACCGTATTGATTTAACAGAAACCTACAAAGCCACTAGCTATGCAACTGTTCAAGCGAACTATATTTCAAATGACAATCGATTCAGTGCTGATTTTAGTTTAGAAAGCGACCACATCACGCCTGTTGGTGTGGAAGAACAATGGATGACAGCGTCAATTGCATATCAACCTGAAACATCATTTGCCCCAAATACTCGCCTAACCTATTCAAATAATCTAGTTGGTAATGAATTAAGCTATTTATCTGGTGAGCTAACTTGGGGCTGGTTTGGCCTTGGATTGGGGTATTCATTGGACAAAACAACCATCGATGGTGACTCTACAACCCGTGGTGCTTTTCTTAACTTAGCTATTAGCAATCAATTTTAAGGATGATGACAATGAAACTTTTAAAATCATTATTAGCCGTGGGTGTTATTGCAGCATTAGCAGGATGCTCACCAGATGAGCAAGATGTTGTTGACTCAACACAAAGCGCCGTTGTTGTTAATGGCGCGGTTATTGATCCGTTTATTGCAAGCGCTATCGTCTTTGCCGATTACAATGAAGACGATGTGTTAGACCCATTTGAACCTTGGGCATTTACAGATAAGGATGGTTACTACAGTGTGAGTAAAAATGGCACTGATTATTGCGCTAGCACTAGTCGTTATTGCCTGAAATTACCAAGTAACGATCCTGTAAAGTTAGTTGCAGTGGGTGGTTATGACTTAACGACTTTAGAACGTATTAATTCTCGAATGAGTACCATGTATAACGGAACTAGCGGTATTCAATATATTACGCCACTAACGAGTATTGGTGACTTAGCGCTTAATGAACAACAGAGTATCGATGCTAATCAAAACATCATGGAAAATGCGTTTATTTCTAGTGATTCAGCTTTTGGACTCGCTTTTAATATTCATAAAGTTGTTGAATTGATTAGTGGCGTTATTGCCCAAGAGTATCCTGCCATTGGTGATGATGAAGATTTACCAATTGATGTTTCTGGTTATACCTATCGCGCCATTAATAAATTAGGTAAAGAAGAGCAGTTATCACTGGCTAGTTTGTTAGGGCAACTAACAGATGATCAAGTCGATAAAATTCTTAATGACGTGCGTGCTAAATTAGATGCATTCATTATTAAAAAGAATAATGGGGTGGTGAATAAGTCATTACAAAGAGTTGCTAGTACATCAAGCGCCGCTAATGTTGGCGAACGAGTACGTGAATTAACAAAAACACTTTCGCGCTTACATTCATTGCTCTCGACGCAGTTGTCACAAGATTTTACGCCATCTAAAACGCGTTTAATGCAAATTTTAGCTAATAATGCCACTGGCACAACAGCTCAACAGTTACAGGACGTTAATGACCTTTTAGAAGGGTATATCTCTAATGAAGCCTTCTTAACTAAATTAGCTGAAGACAGTTTTGATGCCGATTATTTTGAAAACCTTGCCGCACAAAGCAATTTAGATGGTTCAACATTACGTATGGATAATCGCAGTGAGCTGCCAACCGATCTAACTAATATGCAATTGGTATTAACGGATAAAAACGTAAAACGCGATGCAGTGATTGGATTCTTTTTTGATGGTGAAAACTCAGGGAGTATTACAGCCTGTGTGAAATTCCAAAACTTAAGAAAACCTAATGACTCACAAAATACCAATGGCACTGTGTTAACAGGAAACTGGAATAAAGCGGGTTACATTATTGATTTAACACTAACGCTTGCCAGTACTGAAGAAGCGCTTCGTATCAAAACAACTGATAGCAGCAGCTTTGTATTTGATTACGATAAAAATGAAAAGAACTGGTCAACAAAAACAGCGTTTTCGGCGACAAGTATTACAGTGCCGACGACCGATCAACAATGTAAAGATTGGATAGCTAGTTTATAGCATTTCCTATTCATAACAGCGGTGTAAAAGCCGCTGTTATACTGTACGAAGTAAAAGACTCGTTTCACTATTAAGCACGCCATCAATCGTTCTAACATCTCCTAAAACCCGATCAAACTCTTGCAGATCTGATGCTCTAATTTCAGCCACTAAATCCCAATTACCATTAGTGGTGTGTAACTTAGTTAACTGTGGTATCCCGCGTAATTTCTGAATAACCTGATTAGTAGATTTTCCAGTAACCTCAATCATCATCATCGCTTTAACTATATCTGTCTCTAATTCATCATGAGCACGCACAGTAAATCCTAAAATAGCACCGCTGCTCACTAGCCTATCTAAACGGTTTTGAACTGTGCCTCGAGAAATATTTAATAAGCTTGCTAATTTGGAAATCGAAGCTCGGCCATCAGCTCGTAAAATGGCAATCAACTCTTTATCGACAGCGTCGTGCAAATACGCTCGTTTAGTGACGTGATGAGGTTGAGTCATGTTAATTCCCGCAAAATGCTATTAATAGATAGCATTATGATAAATATTTGCTCAATTATTGCAATGTTTTGACATTTTGATTGGCGGCATATCTCGTTAGTATAGTGATACTTACTAATACGCAGAGCACTCAATGATGACTATTAACACTAATTCAGAACTCTCCCAAGTCCCTTTTGTAGGCGTTAATCAAATGGTTAACCTAGTTAACACCCTAGGAATAAAACCGTTGCTCAGTGGCTTAATTGATTATCTAGAACAAGACTTTAAGCAATGGCAGGGATTTGATAAATCACCGCGTTATGCGGCTCATTCTCCGGAAGGCGTAATTGAATTAATGCCAACGGGAAATCATGACAAGTTCAGTTTTAAATACGTTAATGGTCATCCCAAAAATACCAAACAAGGCCTACAAACCGTTACGGCGTTTGGCGTGCTTTCAGATGTTGATACTGGCTATCCGTTACTAATATCTGAAATGACCTTATTAACAGCACTACGCACTGCTGCTACGTCAGCAATGATGGCAAAATACCTTGCCCCTAAAGGTGCATCAACGATGGCAATGATTGGTTGTGGCGCGCAGTCAGAATTTCAAGCCATCGCCTTCAATCACATTATTGGTATCGACACAGTGCGCCTATACGATGTCGAGCCAGAAGCTATTACGAAATGCCAACAAAACCTTAAACTATACGATATTAGGGTTATTGCGTGTGAATCAGCACAACAAGCGGTAACTGGTGCCGACATTATTACAACGTGTACTGCCGACAAGAAAAACGCCACTATCCTGACAAGTGATATGGTAAAAGATGCTGTTTACATCAACGCTATTGGTGGCGATTGTCCCGGTAAAACAGAGTTGGAAGATAAACTACTAATGCGTGCTAACGTTTTTGTGGAATATGAGCCACAAACGCGCATCGAAGGTGATATTCAGCAACTAAACAGCGATTCACCAATTACAGAGATGCATCAAGTTATAACAGGTGAAAAACAAGGTCGTACATCGCAAGATGAACTGATTATTTTTGATGGTGTTGGCTTTGCGGTTGAAGACTACTCAGCACTGCGTTTCATCTACGACTTAGTAAAAGAAAATAACGATATTCAAACATTAGATTTATTAGCTAATCCACAAGATCCGCGTAATCTTTTCGGTATTACAGTGTAGGAGAATAATAATGTCTTTATTCCCACAAGCGCCAACAGCTGTAGTGATGATCCGTCCTCATCACTTCGCGCCTAACGAGCAAACACGTCAAGATAATAGCTTCCAATCGATTGCTCCTTTTGATCGCAACTTGATAGCAACCCAAGCGTATGAACAAGTGACTACTATGGCTAAAACACTTGAATCACAGGGTGTTACTGTCCATCTTTTTGAAGATGAAACAGATCAAACGCCCGATTCCGTGTTTCCCAATAACTGGTTCTCAACGCACTTGGGTGGGCAAATAGCTATTTATCCAATGTATGCGCCTAATCGTAGAAAAGAGCGTCGTAGCGACATTATTGATTTACTCAAAGCACGATACCGCGTGCAAGATGTGATTGATTATTCTGGATTAGAGTATGACAACATTTTTTTAGAAGGCACTGGTGCCATGGTATTGGATCATGTTGAACGAGTGGCCTACGCAGCGCGTTCAAATCGCACAGATTCGCACGTACTGGAGCGGTTTTGCACTCAGTTTAATATCGAGCCGATGGTTTTTGATGCTAAAGATGAGCAGGGAACAGACGTTTATCACACCAACGTATTGATGTGTATCGGTAGTGACTTTGTCATGGCAGGCTTTGATATGATGACCGATCAAGTTAGAAAGAACCAAATTATCCAGCGCTTTGAAAGAGCAGGAAAGAAAATTATATACCTTTCACAACAGCAAATTAGTGCATTCTGTGGCAACGCCATAGAGCTACAAGGTAGCAAGCAACGCTTACTCGCCTTATCGAAAACAGCATTTAACGCACTAACTAAACAACAAGTTGCACAGCTTGAAACAAGCGTAACTTTACTGCCATTAGACGTTTCTGCACTAGAACTTGCTGGTGGCTCTGTTCGATGTATGTTGGCGGGAGTGCATTTAAGTCGTCGCTAAAACGGAGTATGCTGCATAGTTGATTCACTTAGCGATGGAAAACTATGCAGCCGATAGATACTGGTAAAGCCTACGACCAAATAACTCATTTGTGGCAGCGAGAAGGCTTTGATCGCACCAATGGCATTGCCCAGCATCAAAAAGCGCTGAGCTATGTCAAAAATCGTGGTTTAGCGTTAGATGTTGGCTGCGGTTGTACCGGCCGTTTTATTGATTTGATGCTCGATCACGATTTCACGCCACTCGGTATCGATATTTCCGATAAAATGCTGCAACTAGCTGCCGATCGCCATCCTGATATTCAATTTATTAAGACTGATATCTGCCAGTGGCAATCTCCCGATAAGTTTGATTTTATTAGCGCATGGGACAGCATTTGGCATGTGCCAATGGTGCAACAAGCGGCATTAATGACTAAGTTAATGTCACTATTAAACGACGGTGGCGTACTAATTTTCAGCGCAGGTGGATTAGAAGAATCACAAGAACATACAGACGATGCTATGGGGGTTGAAGTGTATTACTCAACACTAGGATTTAAGAAGAATTTAGCGCTAATTGAAGAGTGCGGTTGTGTTTGTCATTATGTTGAACGTGAATTGCATTGTTATTTTATTGTTCAAAAGTTGTCTTAAATGGAAGCTAAGTATTATTAGCTTCCATTATTTTACTTAAGCTAGCGCTTCAAAATCATCTTCGCGTAACTTAGCACTGCCGTCTTCCTGTAATACCCATAATTCTTTATGGATAACGCCAGAGGCATTATTCATTTTCCAGCCTGAGGTTAATAAAGCGCTGCTCTCGTCAATCACTTCTAATTTAGGCTCAATGTATTCAACATCTTTAAAACCATCATCAATAAGCTTCTGCCAGAATGCTTGAATCTCAGCAGTGCCAGTAAAAGTACCGAAAGGGCGTGCGTGCATGACTGCGTCACTTTCGTATTGACCTGCGCAGCCAGCAGCATTTTGTGTGTTAAATGAATTTTTCCACGTTTCGCTTGCTTGGTTAACTGCCGCTAAAACAACGTCTTTTTGTTCGTTTGATAATTGATTACTCATGAATAGGTTTCCCTTACTTATTAAATACAGATGTTGGATACAGTGTAGAGACTAGATCGTTAAAGAAAAACAGCGTAATTTAGAAGTAATTGTTCTTAAAAACTAAACAACATGATTAATCAATCTCGTCATACTCAGATCTTTTGCCAAATTGTTGATGCTGGTGGCATTAGTAAGGCCGCAGAAGCGTTAGAAGTCTCTAAGTCGGTTATTAGTCAGCATTTAAAGGCGTTAGAGCGTGAGCTTGGTGTATCCCTGCTAAATCGCACCACACGCCGCCAAACACTAACGCCAGTAGGAAAAGAATTTTACCAACAGTGCAAGCAGATCAATCAACTGACTAAACAAGCATGGCAACAAGCTCAAGCAGCGCAAGAAGTCGCACAGGGCATTGTTACCATCACTGCGCCTCACGCGTTGATGGATAGTGTGGTAGCACCAGCTATTGGCGAATTATTGATTAAACACCCGTTAATAAAACCTGTGCTTATTGCCGATGATCAGCGCCAAGATCTCATTAAAAACAATATCGATATAGCGGTGCGAGTAGGGGAACTGCCCGATAGTGATTATAGGCAAATCAAACTCGGCGAATTTCGTGATGTATTGTGTGCTTCACAAACTTACATCGATAAACATTTTAGTGATAGCGCTGCTATTGAATGGCCGACAATTCACTACATCGCTAATGATTGGCAAGGAAGTCATGTAAATCATCAACTGACTCATGTTCAGTCGAAAAATATGCCATTAAATCTGTCTTTTACACCACAGCGCCGAGCTAATTCTTTGCCAACAGTTGTGGCGCTAGCAAAAGCGGGCGCGGGCATTGCGTTACTTCCGCATTTTATCGTCGCTCAAGAATCTGCACTAATATCGGTTGTTGCTGATTACCAATTACCACCGAATGAAGTGTTCGCTTTGCACGCATATTCAAGTGGTAAGCCAAAAGCGGTTGAATTAGCTATCGGCGCAATAAATAGCAAAATGAAGTCGCTAATCTAGGCGGAAAATGTTTACGACAGTCGTATAACTGTCGTAACTTATCTCATTAAAATAACTCACAATTAGCCCAATTAATTAAGTGATTGGGCTAATAAGTCATGACTATGAAAATAAAACCTAACGCCGTACAACAATATCGAAAATCTAAAGGTTGGTCGCAGCAGCACTTAGCTGATTTATGTAGCGTAAATTTACGCACTATTCAAAGAGTCGAAAACACTCATACCTGTTCGCTAGAAACTCTTAACGCTTTGTTGGCGGTATTTGAAATTGAACGTGATGAATTATTAATTAAAGAAACTGAATTACCCAAAATAGCTGCCACTGATTTTACTAATCATCTATTTTTCGATTGGCGAAAGAATTTAGGATTAGTGATTATTTTAGGCTTCTTAGTGCTATTTAGCTTGGGCTATCTAGCCATTGTGCAACAAGCTCAAGTTGCTAATGCCGAAATTCGCTGGTTTTCGGATTTCTCAATTTCATTTTCGTCAGTTCAGGCTAATCAAGATAGTTATTACGTCATTCCTTTTAAGTATTACTTGTTTATTGTTTCATTGGGATTATTACTGTTTTTTAGTTGCAAAAACTCCGCTATTGCAGCGTCAATAGCGGTAATTTGGTTGCCTGTTATTTATCTAGATAACGCCTTTTATCACAATAGACTAACGCCGGTGACTATCTTCGTGGCATTGATTATTGGCTACGCTATGTGGTTGATGCGTCAGCGAATAAAAAGTGTTGTTAATGAAAGTTAAATTTCTAACGCCATAATTATGACGAAAACTAAGGCAAAGGTTAGTAATAAACTCAGTACGCCAATACCAAACACCAACCAGTTTGAATGGAATGTTAATTGCTCACATTCTTCGATTTTTTCTTTAGTAAATTGCTTTTTTTCTACAATAAGGCGTGTTGTGATAATGGTAGCGATAGTGAAGATAATACCTGGAAAATTATCAGGTAGATTTAGGCTGACAGTAATCAATGCTATGATAATAATCGCGCCGGCAATTAGAGTGCTTGATTTTTTTTCTGGTTCGTTTAGCGCAGAAAAATTTTGACTGATAAGGATGGTTGAAGCCAGCGGCCCACCTAAAAACGAACCAGCAGCAGCTTGAATAGGTGAGAAAACTTTGGTTTGTGACATTGTAAAATCCTTTTATAGAAACTGATGACTTTAGAAAAAAATAGTAGTCGATAATAGCGTATTAATTTTAACTTTTTAGTATCTAATAGCTGAGGCGTTAGTTTGTTTTAGATGACTTTGACGCTGCGTTACAAGCTGTCGTTTTTCTTGCATTAAGCTTTTTAAATGGTTTGTTTCTTTTCGCGTTAACAACTTAAATTCGCTAATTATTGATCTCATTTTTTCATGCTGTGCACTGTTATATGTAAGCGTTAAGCTATCTGTTGATAGTTGAGCGGCTACTTCTAAATCTTTTAGCGCTGACATCATACTTTTCTTGTAAGATTTTATCTTTTGTTCACTTTTCTTAATTTTACGAGCAATAGATTCAATGGCGACGTAAAGGCTAGTATCCAGACTTTTTGACGTTAAAGAAGATGGTTTAGGAGAGCTATACGTCGAACTATTATTCGATTCTATTGTTACTTTTGATTGTTGTTGGTTACCTTCACATGGGAGTTGGCTAAAGGTAATCTTTCCATTGGCAGTGCATTTGTAAATCTCGGATAAAACGCTAGTACTGATACACATTAGTATCAATAAAACTAAGAATGGTGTTTTTGTCATAGCAAATCCTTTGCAAATTGATGTTAGCTCCATATTTGGGGCTGCCCTTAGTACGGAATCTAACATCAATTATTATTCAGCGTAAATATAATTAATAATTACACCAGTTAAACCCTATCCGAACGAGCACCTAATGCAGGCTTGCCAGACAACGAAGAACGCTTGCGTTGATTCGGTTTTGTTTTAGCTTTTGGCTTTTTCTTCGCTGGCGCAGCTGCTTTTTCAACGGGTGTTGCTTTACTGTCACCATAAACTGACTTGCCTTTGCCCTTACCAAACGTTGGTTTGTCGTTGCGGATATCTGGTTGTTTCGGGTTCTTTGTTGCAAAGCGCTTATTGCCATGACGGCTTGATTCGCGGCTACGCATGGTGGCTGCAACGCGTGCTTCTTCGTGCTCGTCTGGTACTAAACAATGCTTCTTGGTACCAATTAGATATTTCATGCCCATGCGGGTAAGTGCTTGGCGGATCAGCGGCCAGTTGGCTGGATCGTGATAGCGCAAAAATGCTTTGTGCAGACGACGTTGACGTTCGCCCTTCGCAACAAATAATTCTTCGCCTTTCTTTTTGTATTTCACTTTTTTCAGCGGATTAGTTTCTGAGTGATACATCGCTGTCGCATTACACATTGGCGATGGGTAGAAGTTCTGTACCTGATCACACTCAAAATCATTACTCTTAAGCCACAATGCTAGATTTAACATATCCTCATCGGTACTGCCCGGGTGAGCAGAGATGAAATAAGGAATCATGTATTGTTTTTTGCCAGCTTCTTCACTGAATTGATAGAACATGTCTTTAAATTTATCGTATGACGTCATTTCTGGCTTCATCATTAAATCTAAAGTTTTCTTTTCAGTATGTTCAGGCGCTATTTTTAAATAACCGCCTACGTGATGCTGTACCAGCTCTTTTACGTATTCTGGCGACTCAACGGCTAAATCGTAACGCACACCAGAGGCAATTAAGATTTTCTTAATGCCCGGCACTTGGCGCGCTTCACGGTATAGGTCGACAGTGTGCTTGTGGTCTGTATCTAGCTTGCTACAGATCTTAGGGAATACACAAGATGGATGACGACAGTTAATTTCTGCTTTTGGATCGCTACAACCTAAACGATACATATTGGCGGTTGGGCCACCCAAGTCTGAAATCGTCCCCGTAAAGCCCGGCACTTTATCGCGAATCTGTCCCAGTTCGTCTAAGATAGACTCTTTTGAACGACTTTGAATAATACGGCCTTCATGTTCGGTGATAGAACAGAAAGAACAACCGCCAAAACAACCACGCATGATATTAACTGAGGTTTTAATCATGTCATAGGCAGGGATTTTAGCTTTGCCATAACTTGGATGCGGTACGCGAGCGTAAAACAACCCAAACACAAAATCCATTTCTTCAGTCGTTAATGGAATGGGTGCTTTGTTAACCCATAATTGACGATCACCGTGCTGTTGAATCAACGCACGTCCAGAATATGGATTAACTTCTAAATGCATAATACGCGCAGCATGGGCGTATAACACTTTGTCATTCTTTAATTTTTCGTACGATGGAATACGAACAACTGTGGTATTTGAATCATGACGAGAAGGCCTAACAGTAATAACCTGAGCAGGGTTCTTTGCTTCTTCAGGGGCTTTATCTGTATCGTTTTTACAATCTGTTTCCGTTGCATACGGATTAATCATTGGTTTAACCATAGCCTTGCTAGGTTTTTCAATGCGGGTTGAATCTATTTCTCTAAAACCTTCAGGAACCTCTTTAACGATAATAGCGGTACCTGCAATGTCGTTAATTTCTTCAATCGGTACCTTGTTAGCAATGCGATAAGCTAGCTCAACAAGTGCACGCTCTGCATTACCAAACAATAAAATATCGGCCTTTGCATCAAACAATACAGAACGACGTACTTTGTCTGACCAATAGTCATAATGTGCTAAACGGCGCAAACTCGCCTCAATACCGCCTAATACAATAGGCACTTCTTTATAGGCTTCACGACAACGTTGTGAATAGATTAATACAGCACGGTCGGGGCGTTTGCCGCCTTCGTTATTCGGTGTGTAAGCATCGTCATGACGAATTTTACGATCCGCCGTATAACGGTTAATCATTGAATCCATGTTGCCTGCGGTTACCCCGAAAAATAGATTCGGTTTACCAAGCGCCATAAAGGCATCTTTATTATCCCAGTTTGGTTGCGCAATGATGCCAACACGATAGCCTTGTGCTTCAAGAACGCGGCCAATAACCGCCATACCGAAGCTTGGATGGTCGACATAGGCATCGCCAGAAACAATAATGATGTCACAGCTATCCCAGCCAAGTTGGTCCATTTCTTTGCGCGTCGTTGGTAAAAATGGCGCTGTGCCAAAACATTCTGCCCAATAACGTGGATATTCGTTAATCGGCGGCGCTGTTGGCTTTTCAATTGGAGTTTTCATGGTGGGTTCTGCGTAATAAAAGTGCGCAAATTATAGCTTACAACGCCGACATAACACCAGTTAAGGGCGCTGATGATGTGAGCAATACGAGAGTTAAACAGGTAATTCGTTGATTTATTTAGCGATGGTAATCGTTTTATGACTAGATAATTGCGCAAAAGCGTCATCACTTAACTGTAATGTGACTTGCTTTGTTATCTCATCAACGCTTAATACATCGCTATGATGAGGCAATAGCTGATGGTTAGTTAACACGGCATGGCAATCGCCATGTTCGACGATTTTCCCTTGTTCAATTAACATCAATTCATCGCATAAATAATGAATTTCATCAACATGGTGACTGACGTAAATCATTGGCAATTGGTGCTGCTGGCTGTAGTTTTTCAGCGCTAACATCAATTGCTGTTTCGCTGTGTTATCAAGCGCTGATAAGGGTTCATCGAGTAACAATAACTCAGGAGCAGCTGCTAAACTGCGCACTATTGCCACACGTTGCTGCTGGCCTGCTGACAATAAACCACAAACTTTATTCAGTAGTGGCTCAATCCCAAAATCTTCGATGAGTGACGCTAAACGCAATGATGAATTAAGTTTATCGACTATCGATAGGTTCTTGGCAACCGTTAAATGATTAAACAAGCGGCTATCTTGAAATACCATACCTATATTTGGGGTTTGAGCATTAGTTTTTTTTGAGCTGTTTAATAATTGACCAAAGTTCAATTGCCATTGACGATTATTGAAATCAATGTAGCCACTGCTTTTTTCATTCAACCCAGCAATCGCTCGTAATAGACTGGTTTTCCCACAGCCTGAATCACCAAACAATCCTACAATGCCTTTGGCAGCAAGCTCTATTTCAATGTCTAAATTGAAGTGATGTAGTGGTTGTTTGATGTTTAATTTCAGTGACATTGGAAACTCTTCTTTTTATTAAGGCGCAAGCTATGATGTGCTTCGAGACATTATCTGCATACTTGAAGACATGCTCAAGCACATCAGTTACTTTTCTTTGCGTCGCCAAAGAAAAGTAACCAAAAGAAAGGCGCCCCGCAAATTTATTGCTGATCTTATTTTTAATAATTGACTTTTCAATACCATATTT
>CAJXRU010000073.1 GCA_913060565.1 uncultured Gammaproteobacteria bacterium
CGAGATCTACACTATCCTCTTCGTCGGCAGCGTAAGATGTGTATAAGAGACAGCCATCAGAGCGATCGTGATAAGCCAGTAATTTACCGTCTGCGAGTAAGGCTTGGATCGCTGTAAAGAAGCCTTTTAATCGCGCTGGAGAATCAACGTCAGGTGTAACATCACCGAGTTGTTTGTAAACTTGGGCTAATGCACTGCCACCTAGACGGTTTTGGCCGTTACCTAAATCGATTGCTAATAAACGCGTATCACCTTGATCAGTCATTAATTGCGGCGTTAATGTGCTACGTACATCAAGTACTGGCGCAAATGCTGTCATCACTAGTGATAATGGCGCTGTTACTGACTTTTCTTCGCCATCTTCATTCCACTGTGTTTTCATCGACATTGAGTCTTTGCCCACTGGAATGGTAATACCCAGTGCAGGACATAGCTCTTCACCAACCGCTTTTACTGCTTCATATAAACCAGCATCTTCACCAGGGTGACCCGCTGCAGACATCCAGTTTGCTGACATTTGTAATTGGCTAATATCGCCGATATGAGCTGATGCAATATTGGTAATTGATTCAGCCACCGACATACGTGCTGATGCGCCAAAGTTAAGTAGTGCAATTGGGCTACGCTCACCCATTGCCATTGCTTCACCAGCATAGGTATCAAAACTTGCAGCAGTAACGGCACAGTTTGCCACTGGCACCTGCCATGGGCCAACCATCTGATCGCGTGCAACAAGTCCTGTTACGGTGCGATCGCCAATGGTGATCAAGAATCCTTTATCAGCAACCGTTGGTAGGCTTAGAACACGCATTACTGCGTCATCAATTTCAATATTAGATGTGTTAAATACTTCACCTTTAGCAACTTGAGTTTTTACATCACGGCTCATTTTTGGTGGCTTACCTAATAATACGTCTAAAGGCATATCAATTGGTTTGTCATCAAAATGGCTGTCGGTAAGTGTTAGATGATCTTCTTCAATCGCTTCACCAACTACGGCATATGGTGCACGCTCGCGCTGACAGATAGCATCAAACTGTGCCAATTTATCTGCAGGAACCGCCATCACGTAACGCTCTTGTGACTCATTACACCAAATTTCATGTGGTGCCATGCCAGGCTCATCGTTTGGCACATTACGCAGTTCGAAGTTACCACCACGGCCGCCATCATGAACAAGTTCAGGGAACGCATTTGAGATACCGCCCGCGCCTACATCATGGATAAAGGCAATTGGGTTTTCTTCGCCAAGCTGCCAACAACGGTCGATAACTTCCTGACAACGACGCTCCATTTCTGGGTTTTCACGTTGTACAGATGCAAAATCTAAATCTTCGGCTGATTGGCCAGATGCCATAGATGACGCCGCGCCGCCGCCAAGACCGATGTTCATCGCAGGGCCGCCAAGAACAATGAGTTTAGCGCCAACTGGGATTTCACCTTTTTGAACGTGCTGGTCACGGATATTACCTAGACCACCAGCAATCATAATCGGTTTGTGATAACCACGAACTTCAAGGCCAGCATGTGAGTTAACTTGTTCTTCATAAGTACGGAAATAACCACATAAGGCAGGACGACCAAATTCATTATTAAATGCCGCGCCGCCAAGTGGCCCTTCAATCATAATATCAAGTGCTGAAACAATGCGTTCTGGTTTGCCAAAATCTGTTTCCCATGGCTGCTCAGCACCCGGGATTTTAAGATTCGACACGGTAAATCCTGTTAAACCAGCTTTTGGTTTTGAACCACGACCAGTTGCACCTTCATCACGAATCTCACCACCAGAGCCAGTTGCAGCGCCAGGAAATGGGGAAATTGCGGTTGGGTGATTGTGGGTTTCAACTTTCATTAGGATATGAATGTCTTCTTGATTGTATTCATATTCACGTGATTGCGGATTTGGGAAGAAGCGCCCTGCTTTTGAGCCAACCATGACAGAGGCATTATCTTTATAAGCAGATAATACATTTTCTGGGTGCTTCTCGTAGGTGTTCTTAATCATTTTAAATAATGATTTTTCTTGTTGCTCACCGTCAATCGTCCAATCGGCATTGAAGATTTTATGACGACAATGCTCTGAGTTTGCTTGCGCAAACATCATTAATTCTATGTCATTTGGATTACGGTTAAGGGTGGTAAACGATTCAACTAGGTAATCAATTTCATCATCTGCTAGCGCTAGCCCCATTTCAGTGTTTGCTGCAACTAATGCCGCTTTACCACCTACTAGAATATCAACACTACGCATTTTACTTGGCGTTGCGCTGTAAAATAGTTGCTGGGCACTTTCTAATGAGTTGTTAGCGACTTCCATCATGCGATCGTGTAGTTCTCCAACAAGCACTTGGTGCTGCTCGTCAGATAATTCACCTTCAACGTAATAAGCAATACCACGTTCTAGTCGGTTAATTTGGCTTAAACCACAGTTGTTCGCAATGTCCGTTGCCTTAGAAGACCATGGTGAAATAGTGCCTGGGCGCGGCGTCACTAAGATAAGCTCACCAACCGGCTGATGTTCAGCAATCGTTGGTCCATAGGTTAATAGCTTCTTAAGTTTTTCTAGCTCACTCGCATTTAACTCACTGGCTAAGTCAGCGAAATGCATATACTCAGCGTAAATTCCGGTCACTGGAAGATTTAGCTGTGCAAAATTAGCGAGAAGTTTAGTAGTACGAAATTCAGAAAGCGCTGGGGCTCCGCGAAGGATTTCCATAGAGATATTCACCAATTAACTGTGGATGGGATAAAATTTAGCGCTATTATAAGTGAATTGGATCACAAAATTAACCATTTATGTGATATTTCTCACATCGCTATTTTAATTGGCATCTGCTATAAATAGATAACTGCCCCATATTCTTAAATTTACTAGGCTAACGCATTGATATCTAAACACTCTAAATTGACAATTGGCCAACAAATAAGCATTGCCATTGGGTGTTTATTACTACTCTCTTGTACTCAACCTGTAACAGAAACACACCTTGATGATATCAAGGAGGATAAGGTGTTGGTGATCGGTACACTTTATAGCCCAACAAGCTATTTTGAAGGTGAAAAAAGTGCCATAGGTATGGATAGTGAATTAGCTCGACAATTTGCCCAATATTTAGACGTTGAATTACAAATTGTCTCTAATGCTGATCTTAGCGAATTATTTAATCAGATGGATGAAGGCAAGATAGATATTATTGCTAGCGGCCTAACAGTTACACAAGCACGGTTGAGTAAAATGCGTTTTGGCCCTCCTTTCTACCAAGTTGCTCAACAAGTGGTTTTTAAACAAGGTAAGAAACGCCCTCGCAAACTTAGCGATTTAACTGGTTCTTTGATGGTGGCAAAGGCAAGTAGTCATGTTGATACGTTGTCTCAACTCAAACTTGAAAATCCTGAATTAATCTGGAAAACAAGCAGTACCCACAATCCTGATGAATTATTAAAACTCGTGATTGATGAAGAGATTGATTACACCCTTGCTGACTCCAATGTTTTGGCACGTAATCGACGTGTGTACCCCGATTTAAGTTTGGCGTTCACGGTAACGCGCGATGACTCGTTGGCCTGGGCATTGGCAGATAATGGTGATGACTCGTTGTTTAGTGAAGTGATTGCCTTTTTTGGTGAACAGCAATCTAACGGCGCACTTGCCCAACTTGAAGAGAAATATTTTGGCCATGTTCAACGTTTTGATTATGTCGACACCCGTGCCTTTATCAAGGCCATTGATAAGAAGCTCCCAAAATACCAAATTTTATTTGAGTTAAATGCTAAAGATTTAAAATGGGAACAGCTTGCAGCATTGTCTTATCAAGAGTCTCATTGGAACCCCCGCGCAAAATCGCCAACAGGCGTTCGCGGCATGATGATGTTAACCCTACCAACCGCAAAACAAATGGGCGTTAAAAGCAGACTCAATGCTGAACAAAGTATCCAAGGTGGGGCAAAATATCTCACACGCTTGTTGTCTCGACTACCGGAAACTATTCCTCAATCTCAGCGTTTTTGGTTTGCTCTTGCATCTTATAATGTTGGTTATGGCCATTTAATGGACGCGAGAAAACTAGCGCAGCAATCCGGTAAAAACCCCAACAGTTGGAGTCATGTAAAACAGATGTTGCCACTGTTGGAGAAAAAGAAATACTACCGTAAAACGCGTCACGGCTATGCTCGCGGCCGAGAAGCAGTACACTACGTTGATAGCATTAGACGGTATTACGATACGCTTATTGCGATGGATCTTGATAGCAAGCTAGCGCCTATCGATTTAGAATTGGCAGCGCGAATTGATTCTTTACCTGTTCCAGCACAAGCATCCCTGCAAATAAACGAAGAGTTGGAGTTAAAAAATTAATTAATACCATTGCATTAGAGTGAAAAAATACGCTAGATTATAATGACTTGTTTATTGTGTGTTCGCCTTTAATCTTTGAAGTTAAGCAACAGCAACGCAATACTTTAAAGGATAGCGATTGTTGTTCGCGTATATGGAATATTATGAATCATCACTCACCGACCAAAAGCTCCACCAATCTATCTGTTATATTTACTATTGTTATAGCGATAATCATTTCTGCCACAGCCATTTTTGTCACCACCAAACTCTATCAAAAAGCTAATTATCTCGACAAGAAGTGGGACGAATATAGAACGGTACTTGTCAAGAAACAGGCGGTTAATGTTAAAATTTCACCTGTTTTTAGCGAAACAGGATTGTTAGGAGATATAAGACGTTATGCCTTCTCTCCCAATAAGATTGGCGAAAATCATATAAAAGCAGAATTAGAAGCCTATAAAGAAACACTAACGCTCTATCGCAATTTACAAGGATTAACGGTAGTCGAAACGCGGTTACTAATGACTGTAAATGAAGAAATTACAAAACTCAAAAATTCATTTTATTTAGTGGTCAACTTTGCAGCAAAGGGCCAAGTTGAAAAATATAATGCCATTGGCGATTCACTCTACTCCAGCCAAGGCCAAGAAGCCGTCGACAAATTAACTAATTTAAGCACCAATCAGTACAATGATAGCGCAACACACATTAGCGAAGTCGTCAGTGAATTGGCATTACTCGTGCTTGCCAGTTTGATGGTTATGCCATTGATTATCTATTTACTCATTACACAGTGGCGAGACCGCCATAAAGTCAGTAAGGATGTTCTCGCTAAGCATAATCGCTTTGAATTAGATAAAATTTTCCGCCATACGGCCGTACCGGCGCTTATAGTTAATCGCTCAGGCGATATTGTTAATGCGAATACAAGGGTTTGTGAATTAACGGGTTATAGCATGAACCATTTAATGTCCAAACACCTTGAACAGCTGATCGTGAAACCGCCATCGGCAATGCTGAAGCAAATAATGCACTTTTCAAAAAAACCATTACCGACTCACAGTGCTACTCAGCTGATTACCAATAAAGGCAATGTTTTACGCGTTGATATTGATATAACGCAGATTCAAGATGGGCCCAATTTATTATCCATCGTCGCTCTTAGAGATATTGAAGATTTTGAATTGGCGGCTGAACACCAAGAATGTATTAATCAAATGAACCATTTCTCCCAAGATGTAAATGGAATTGGCAGCTGGTATTGGCATTTTGCCACCGATAAATTGCTGTGGTCTCGTAAATCTTATGAGATTTATGGCTTTGACAATGGCGAGATTGAAATTAGTCAAGAAATCATTCTAGCGGCAGTGCCAACTGAAGAACGAGATGATGTTAGCAATGCTATTAATGAAGCGGTTATTTTCGGCAATGAATTAAACATCAGTCATCACATTAATTTACCAAATAACGAACAACTATTTGTCCATCAACGCGGTCATGTCACCTCCGATGAAGCTGGAAAGCCATTATTTATGGTAGGTACCATTGAGTTAGCGGAAAAAGACTCTGAGAAATCAATGATGCGTGATATGTCTGATCGTGTTTTTAACTCTTCGTTAGACGCCATGGCGATCACAAATCAGCGAAACACCATTTTAAAAGTCAATGAAGCATTTGTCAGAATGACAGGATTTAGTGATGAAGAGGCAGTTGGTCAGCAATTGTCTTCCATTAACCGTGCAACTTTCTTCGATCAATGCATTTACGATAACATTAATGACCAAGTAAAAGCAGAGCATAGTTGGGCCGGCGAGTTATGGAACGTTAAAAAAGACGGTGAAGTCTATCCTACCAACCAACATATCTGTGCTCTGTCATTTGAGAATAACGAAATCAGCCGCTATTTGTGTACCTTTAGAGATATTAGCGACCACAAAGCACTTGAAGAGCGTATCATAAACAGTCGAGCAGTTGACCGCGTCACCATGTTACCGTCTCGGTCAGTATTGCAAGACAGATTAAATCAATCGATAAAGCGTCATGAACGAGACGGCCATCAGAGCGCTGTACTTGTTATTTCAATTAGTCATTTCCTAAAAGATTTGAGTGAATCTAATCACGTAAGTGCGATTAAGATTTTGGCACAGCGTATCACTCAAATAACGCGGGATCATGACACTATTGCACGATTTGGTCGTCAAGAATTTGCAGTATTATTGGAAGGCCTCAACCTGCCCGAAGATGCGTACGTTGTTGCAGACAAAATCAGAATGAAGTTAATCCAGCCATTGACAATTAACAACATTACCATTGAGCCTGATTGCGCCATTGGTATTAGCTTACACCCATTACACGCCACCGGCGATGAAACGTTAATTCAGTATGCCGATGCAGCAATGCAGCAAGCAAAAATTGCACACAACAGTAGCATTCAAACATTCAATCAACATATTTTAGGTATTTATAATAGCGAGCAACACCTAAATTCACAGTTAAAACGCGCGATAGATCTTAAAGAACTCGCCGTCAATTATCAGCCTGTTATTAATTTTGACAATCAACAAATTTCACGCTGTATTGCACACGTGAGATGGCATCATCGTGCCTATAATACCCAAGACACTAAAAAATTTATTGCCTCAGCTAAGCAAGGAAGCCTCAGCAAGCCTTTACACGATTGGCTACTTGAAAACGCAATTAAGTACGCCACACAATGGAGCAATGCGGGCTTAGATAAGTTAGAGCTTCAAGTTAAGCTTGTGAAAGATCAACTTGACGAGCCAGGATTTGGCCAAGAAATAAAGAGTTTACTGAATGTTTATCAATACCCACCAACTCAATTAGTGCTCGAAGTTACATATGACGCGGTTCAGTCCAACGAGTTAATCATTGAAGAATTCAAGATGTTGGCCGATGCAGGTGTGAAAATTTTGGTTGTCAATATTCCAGACGGTCCACAGGCATTTAGTCTGTTAAAATCTCATTATATATCGCAAGCGCATACTCACCGCTATCCTATTTCTGACGAGCAATTAGCGTCAGAAACGATTGCTAATTGTGAGCGTGTGCTTAGCCAAATAAGGGATATGGAAATTTATCCTAATAACTTTAATTGGCCACAACATACCTTTGTGAGTGAGTTCAAGGATGCATCGACGCGTAAACAAAAGAGCATGTTGGTTTGTGGCTCAATCGACACACAAAATCTCATTGCACTTGGAAATAAGTTGCTTAATACGACGACTTAAGTAAATTACGCATTGAGAACGGTGTTCAGGATACCCAATTAACTACATTTCACCGTTGTAATTCTTAATAAATGAGGCACAATAATGCCCTCTTATTTATTAGAATTACTATTGTGGAGTAACTTAATGACTCAGCTAACTCACCTTAATCAACAAGGTGAAGCCAATATGGTTGATGTAAGCAAAAAAGACACGACAGTTCGTACAGCACGTGCTCAAGCCGTAATTAGTATGTCTCCTAAAACACTTGCGTTGATATCCGACGGTGAACATGCAAAAGGTGATGTATTTGGCGTGTCACGAATCGCTGGAATTCAAGCAGCCAAAAAATGTAGTGACTTAATTCCACTATGTCACCCATTAATGCTGTCTAAAGTTGGTATTGATTTCTCAATACAAGCAGAATCAAATAGCGTATTAGTGACGAGTTTATGTAAACTAAGCGGTAAAACGGGTGTTGAAATGGAAGCCTTAACAGCCGCTTCTGTTGCAGCATTAACATTATTTGACATGTGTAAAGCAAGTGATCCGGCAATGGTTATTTCCGACATTAAAGTTTTGGAAAAGCGAGGTGGAAAGTCAGGCCATTGGACTATTTAACAATAATCGTGACGTTTATTTGTAAAAAGGACGTCTTCTTTTGTTAAATAGACGCCTTATAGCACTATCTTCGATAATGTTGTGCTCAAGCCGACTGGTTCAATTGACCGGGATATATATACTTCTATTAATGGGGAGTCTTTTTAGCGGTAGATACATATCCTAAACTGAATGCAGTTAGGCATAGAGGCAATAACTATCAGATCTAGTACAGATACAAGAATTCTACCTATCGAAAATTTAGATAATATAAAAATACAGACATCGGTTAAACGCTACGTGCCGGCTCAAAAGTCATGGCTACTTGAACGAGAAAGTAACTAGAATGCTTGAACCTATCGCGTCGGTATCTATGACAAGTGTCCCACATTTGATTGGGGCCATTATATTCTTTTTACTCGCAATTAGGTCAGTATGCGAATCCATGGGTTCTAACACTCGCCGCGCAAATCGATATCTTGGATTTATTTTCACTTGCTTCTTCATCTTACTTAGTGATGAATTCATTCGAACAAACATTCCCTTTATAGTTTGGAATGAAACATTAATATCTCCTACACTCCTACTAATTGGTCCGTTTACCTTTCTCTATACATCATCAATGCTCAATGGAGCTACAACGGGCTCATGGCGACATTTTCTTCCATTTTTGATTTATTTTTCAATTACATTCATTAACTATATCATTTTGCCTAGTAACAAGCAGATCCCAACGTCTTTACTCTTTGCTTGTCTCTATTTATCTACATTATTGATATATGTATATATGTCTTTGATTGCTATCAATCGATATTCGCAACAAGTAAGATTGCTATACTCAGATTTAAAATTTCATGACCTATCATTATTTAAAATCTGGACCTCTTTCATCACATTATTTGCATTTTATATTGGGATTGAGCCATTTATTACGTTATGGATTCAACCTCCACTAACAAATACACAATTGCATTATTGCTTCACGATTTTGGGGATGTTTATTACGTTATTTCCAAATACAACCGCACAAAAGTCATTAGCAGATTTTCCTGTACAAGAAAAATACGACTCAGGAACACCATCTAAAGACGAACTATTAGACATTGTATTTAGGGAACTTAAGCAACAAACTGAAAGTCAGCACTATTATCGTCAGAATGGCCTTACATTATATGACCTAGCCCAATATATTGGTTTTGCTGAACATACAATGTCAAACGCACTTAACCAAGTAGGCATGATTGGATTTTATGATTTTATTAATGATTATCGAATTAAAGAAGCTAAAGAAAAACTGGTATCTTCTCCCTCCCGTGCAGTCATCGATATAGCAATGGACGTTGGTTTTAACTCTAAATCAGCTTTTTATACAGCCTTCAAAAAGCGAGAACAACTTTCACCAAGCCAATATAGAAAATCACAAGTAAAAACACATTAATTGGCTTACAAAGACGTCTTTCTGCGCTAGAAAGACACTTAATAAGCCCAAATTATCAATACTGAGTTCTTTTATCTTCAAGAGATACTCAATATGTTTGTTCATCATCTAAATTTAATTAGGCTAACACTTTTCGCTGTTGCACTTATTACATCCCTATCGTCTATTGCTACATCTCACAAAATAGCTAGGCCCAGCCTTTGGCAATCGTCTGCTAAAGATACATATGTAAGTATTGTCGAAGATAACGTGACGTTCTACGAAGTGACCTATGGTGATAAAACAGTGATGAGTCAACCAACGTGCTTAGAAGTGAAAAATCTTGGCGACAATAAACAACTCGAACTCTCTATTCCTAGTTCTATTGATGACTTTAATATAGTTGACAATGAGCATATCAGCTACGCCGCGCCAGGTGACTTGCAGTCTCACGTTTTAACCTCTATTGATGAGTTACCTGTAAGTTGCAAAACACCGCTCACAATTAGCAAAAATTATATGCACCAACCCTTATTAGATTTTGACATTTTTTGGAATAATATTAACGAAATGTATGCATTTTTCGCGCTACGCGGGATTTCTCAACAACAATGGAGGAAATACTATCAAGAGTATAGCGTTAGGGCTCAACTCACTAAAAATTCAACACAACTCTTCTCATTATTTAGCAGATTAATGGCATTGGTATTCGGTGATACAAATATCTCAGGTCAATTGATAAAAGGCGACGGGCATGTAGGACTGGTCGATCCGAGAAACGATGAAAGCTGGGAATTCGAACGTAACAATAGCAAAAATTATAGCCGTAGCAGAGCAGTAAGAAGCAACCCATTGGAAACTGAAAAAAATGTGCTATTTGACCAAAAAACATTTAAACCGCTAATCAATAGAGGAAAAATGTGGGGAGTTTTATCACTTTTTACTAAAATAAAAAACCAAAACACAGGGTATCTTTTATTAAACTCAATGATTGATTACCACAACGGCCATGGTTCTATCACTATTGATGATTTCTCAATTCAAAAATCTGCTACTAAACAATTTATGAATAGTGCAATATCGATGGCAAACAAGCACAAGCTAGACACCATCATTGTCGACGTTCGCCATAATATGGGCGGTTATGATCAAATTGCGTTGCAAATAGCGAGTTATTTTTCTATTGACTCACGCCTAGTGTTAGAAAAGAAAGCACGAATAGGCGGTACGATAGACGAACCTCAATGGTCATCACCGTATTTCCACACTGTAGTTCCTCATGAAAACGGATTCAAAGGGCAAGTCATTCTTCTAACGAGCGATTATACGGTCAGTGCTGGTGAATCGTTCACATTAGCGATGTCTTCGTTTCCTAACGTAATCATTATGGGGCAGTCAAGTAATGGTTCTTTATCTGACGTATTACAAAAACACACAACGAATGGTTGGACATTATCACTCAGTAACGAACAATATAGCGCCATTCATTACGACGGCAACCAACCTAGTAAGATACTGGAGGGGATCGGTATAGCACCGGATATTACAATTGCACAGTCAAATACAAGTGTCATTGACGCAATCAGCGACACTGACAAATTACTACAGCACGCGATGAAATATGCTGTTGTACCAGAAGATAGGAAATTGGCCCAATGACTCTTACTACATGGTTAGCCTACCTTGGAGTTATTAGTATTTTTATTCTAATTCCTGGGCCAAGCGCACTATTGTGTATCGACCATGGCGCTCAGCGGCCATTTAGAGTTGCATTAATTACAGCTTATGGCAGTACTGCAGCGTCTTTAATTTTGATAACACTGGCATTTTTTGGGGTTGGGTTGCTTCTTAATGACCATATAATACTCTTTAACGGCGCTAAATTAATCGGAGGGTTATATCTGCTCTACATCGCTTACGAAAAATTGTCGACTAAAGATATGAACTCCTTAAATAACTCACAAGCATACGCTGCCAAATTCCAAGGGTTGTGGGTCGGGTTAAGTAATCCAAAGGATATTTTATTTTTTGCAACCTTGTTACCAAATTTCATCAATTGGGATCACCCCTTGATGCCTCAGTATTTGCTATTTTCATTAACTTGGATTTTTCTCGACGTCAGTGTGCTTTCGGGCTACTGCTTCATTGGTAAATCATCTTCTAAAACTACAATAGTTAAAAACAATCAGCACCTATTCGCAAAATTAATGGCAGTGATGCTTGTATTACTTGCAGTAGGTGTTTTAGCTAATATAGAAATCTAGATAAATTGGAATAGTTATATGTCAAAAGCCTTTAGAGAGAACATTTAATGTTGTCTCTTTTACGCTGATGACATGACTAGATATTAAAAAACTGAGATGAAATTAATACTAGAGATACCAACATCATTCTCACAAGTAAAAAAAAGCAACGACCAAGGTCGTTGCTTTTCTAATATATTAAATATATCTAATTAGTGCTGTTCACTCGCTAAATTAACAGTGTATTTAGGAATTTCGACGACTAGATCTTCTTTGTTGATACACGCCTGACAACCTAAGCGAGATTCTTGCTCCAAGCCCCATGCTTTATCAAGCATGTCATCTTCAAGCTCATCAGACTCTTCTAATGAATCAAAACCTTCACGTACAATCATATGACAAGTCACACACGCACATGACTTTTCACACGCATGCTCGACACTGATACCATTGGCTAACGCAACGTCTAATAGCGTTTCGCCTTCTTGGGCTTCTACCACCGCGCCTTCTGGGCATAGCTCTTCATGGGGTAAAAATATAACTTTAGGCATTATTTGGCTCCTAATTGTGATACCCGTGCATCACATATTTTAAAATTTAAATATCATCAACCGATTGGCCAGACAACGCATCACGAATTGACTGATCCATACGCTTAGCTGCAAAACTGCTACTCGCATTGTCACAATCGCCAATCGCTTGCTTTATCGCTTTAAGATCGCCCGCTTCAACCGCTTGTTCTAGTTCAGACATTGCATGACGTATTTGTGTTAACTCTTGCTCGTCCAGTAATTTTCCGTCGGCACTCAACGCACTCACTAAACCTTCCAAGACACGTGACGCTTCAACTTTTTCTTCTGCAAGCATACGAGCATCCATGTCACCTTTAGCAAAGGTCATGGAATCTTTGATCATTTGTGCAACTTCATTATCACTTAAACCAAATGACGGCTTAACTTCAATAGATGCTTGAACACCACTGCTCTTCTCCATTGCGCTAACACTTAACAAACCGTCAGCATCAACTTGGAAAGTGACGCGAATGTGCGCCGCGCCAGCAGCCATCGGTGGAATGCCGCGTAGTTCAAAGCGAGCAAGAGAACGACAATCTTCAACTAATTCACGTTCACCTTGTAAAATGTGCAGCGCCATCGCTGTCTGACCATCTTTAAAGGTTGTAAATTCTTGCGCCTTCGCCACGGGGATCGTGCTATTACGGTGAACAACTTTTTCCGTTAAACCACCCATGGTTTCTAAACCAAGCGACAGTGGTAAAACGTCTAATAGCAACATATCTGATTCAGGTTTATTACCTGCTAAGATATCCGCTTGAATAGCCGCGCCAATAGCGACAACTTTGTCTGGATCAATACTGGTTAATAGTTCTTTGTCAAAATAACCACTTACCTGCTGACGAACTAACGGCACGCGAGTTGAGCCACCAACCATAACAACTTGCTTGATTTCATCAACCGACAACTGTGCATCACGCATAGTACGACGACAAGCCATAATAGTGCGTTTAACTAACGGTGCTATTAGTTCGTTAAATTGTTCACGCGATAATTCACCCTGCCAATGACTGCCACACGGTAAATCTAGCGATAATTTAGCAACTTTTAAAAAGCTTAGCTGTTCTTTTGCATCACAAGCAACTCGCGTAATTTCACGCTGAAGTGCAGGCGAATGATCACCTGTATAACCAGATTGCTGAATAATCCATTGGCTAATACACGCATCAAAATCATCGCCACCTAACGCTGAATCACCGCCAGTGGCCAATACTTCAAACACGCCTTTATTAAGTCGCAAGATTGAAATATCAAAAGTACCGCCACCTAAATCATAAACCGCAATCACGCCTTCTTCATGGCTATCTAAACCATAAGCAATGGCTGCTGCCGTTGGCTCATTTAACAACCGTAATACTTTAAGGCCCAGTAATTGTGCTGCATCTTTGGTGCCTTGACGCTGCGCATCATCAAAATAGGCAGGTACTGTAATAACAGCCCCAACTAAATCACCGCCAAGTGATTGTTCTGCCAATGCAACAAGCGGGCGTAGAATCTCGCTTGACACTTGAATTGGATTCACCAAACCATGACGGGTTTCAATGTTAATTAAACCGTTTTCGGTTGGCTTTAAAATATAAGGAAGTTCATCATGCTGCGCTTGAATATCGTTAAGTGTACGCCCCATGAAGCGTTTAACAGACACAACGGTATTGATAGCATCGCTAATGGCGTGAAGTTTCGCTTCGTGACCAGCTTCAATACCAGATTCACCGTAGTGAACAATAGAAGGAAAAGAGTCGCGATTTTGGCTATCAGATAGCGTTACCGCTTCACCGCTACGAACAGTAGCCACTAAGGAATTAGTAGTGCCTAGATCAATACCGACCGCTAAACGGTGTTCATGAGGAGCCGTACTTTGACCAGGCTCAGAGATTTGCAATAACGCCATAATAGTTTCTTAATACTGTTGATTGCTGCTTATTCTACCCTGATAACATGTTGTTATACGATTATTATTAAAAATCGAATAACTTATCTTCAAGGGCAACTGCCTCTTGAGAGAGTTTCAGCATGAACTTAAGCTTTCTTACCTCATCACCTGCCTTTTCAAACGACACTTGATCAGCTTGTTGAAACAGAGATGAAAATAAACGATTAATAGATTTGATGTACCCGTCGACTTCCGATTGAAAGTCCATCAATGCCTGCTCAGGATCGCTTGCGCTTGGGATATCTTCTAGCGTTTCACGTAGTTCCATTTGTTGCATTAAAAACATTGGGTCTTTTAACGTTTGGGTTTCGTGTGCTAATTCAATGCCATTAATAGACAAGATGTGTTGCGCACGACTATCGATGTGCTTTAAAACATCAAAACCATCGTTAATTTGTGCTGCCTTTTGCACTGCCAACAAGCGTTCACGCTCAGTTGCATTAGCAAAATTATCGGGATGAACGTGACGTTGCAACTCTAGATATTTTGCTTTTAAATCACCAGTATCAATATCAAATGACACGGGTAAGGCAAATAATTCGAAGTAGTTCATTCAGGTCGCTATTTAAACAGAGAAGCTTTCGCCACAACCACATTCACCATCAACATTAGGGTTTCTAAATTCGAACCCTTCGTTAAGGCCTTCTTTAACGAAATCCAACTCAGTACCGTCGAGATAAACTAAGCTTTTCGCATCGACAATAATTTTAACGCCGTGTTGTTCAAACACTTCATCGCCATCATTTAAATCGTCAACAAATTCTAAAATATACGCTAAGCCTGAACAGCCAGACGTTTTAACGCCAAGACGTAAACCAAGACCTTTACCGCGATTTTCCAAGAAACTGCTAACGCGTTGAGCTGCCGTTTCAGAGACAGAAATTGCCATAATAGATACCCTAAACTAAAGGCGTAACTAGCGTTACGCCGATCAAACTATTTTGCTTTGTAATCTTCAATTGCCGCTTTAATAGCGTCTTCTGCTAAAATTGAGCAGTGAATTTTTACAGGCGGTAATGCTAACTCTTCAGAAATATCACGATTGCTGATTGCGCCCGCTTCATCTAATGACTTACCTTTAACCCATTCAGTAACTAATGAGCTTGATGCAATTGCACTACCACAGCCATATGTTTTGAATTTAGCATCTTCAATAATGCCTTCATCACTGATTTTTAATTGTAGCTTCATTACGTCACCACATGCTGGTGCGCCAACCATACCAGTTGCAACTGTTGGATCGTTTTTATCGAATGAACCTACGTTACGTGGGTTCTCATAATGATCGAGTAATTTTTCGCTATATGCCATTGTACTATCTCCTGTCTCTTAACAAATCGCCTAGTGGGCAACCCATTCAACACTATCTAAATCAACACCATCTTGGAACATTTCCCAAAGCGGTGACATTTCGCGCAATTTACCAATCGATTGCGTCATTTGCTCAATGGCGTGATCAATTTCTTCTTCGGTTGTAAAGCGGCCAACGCTAAAACGAATTGAGCTATGTGCCATCTCATCGTTTAAACCAAGTGCACGTAATACATATGACGGCTCTAAACTTGCTGAAGTACACGCACTGCCTGATGAAACGGCTAAATCTTTAAGTGCCATCATTAACGACTCACCTTCAACATAGTTGAAGCTAATGTTTACGATGCCTTTGTAACCTAATTCACGGTCGCCGTTTAAATAAGTCTCTTCAATCTTCATTAAACCATCAATTAAACGTTGGCTTAAACGCTCAATGTGCTCTTTATCTTTTGCACTGTCTAATGCAGCAACACGACAAGCTTCACCCATACCAACGATTTGATGCGTTGCTAATGTACCACTACGCATACCACGCTCATGACCACCACCATGCATTTGCGCTTCTAAGCGAATACGTGGCTTACGACGAACGTAAAGTGCGCCAATCCCTTTAGGACCATAGATCTTGTGGCCAGAGAAAGACATCAAATCAACTTTCAATTCGTTTAAATCAATATCTAATTTACCAAGACTTTGTGCGCCATCGACATGGAAAATCACTTTACGAGCACGAAGCATTTCGCCCATCGCTGCGATATCTTGAATGATACCAATCTCGTTGTTCACGTGCATGATAGATACTAAAACCGTATCTTCACGCAATGCGCCTTCAAGTTGTTCTAATGTGATGATGCCGTTTGCTTGTGGCTCTAGGTAAGTTACTTCAAAACCTTCACGCTCTAATTGACGAGTTGTGTCTAAAACGGCTTTATGCTCAGTTTTTGAAGTAATAATGTGCTTGCCTTTCTTTGCATAGAAATGAGCAGCACCTTTGATAGCGAGGTTGTTTGATTCTGTTGCACCAGATGTGAAAACGATTTCACGAGCGTCAGCGTTAATTAACTCAGCAATTTGATTACGAGCAACGTCAACAGCTTCTTCTGCTTGCCAACCGAATCGATGTGAACGCGATGCAGGGTTACCGAAGTTACCTTCCATCGTTAAACAATCAATCATTTTTTGCGCAACGCGCGGATCCGCTGGCGTAGTTGCCGCGTAATCAAAGTAAATTGGTAATTTCATTTCTTGCTCCACCTCGTTACTACACGTAATCAAGGTTATCTATTGCTAATTCTAAAATTGCTAAATTTTAACTACTTAATGGTTACTATAATTATTATAATGTTCATCAATCTCGTGTGTTAAACCCACTGGGCATCACACGTCACATCAACCCAACTGGTTAGTGTGAAAAATTTCATTTTGCTGATCATGCCCAGCCAGCTCTTGCGCCATATTTTGTTTGTTCGCAATATCGATAATTTCAGAATTATCCATCAACTCGCCCAAACTAACGCTATCTAAAAAATCTTGCATTTTAACGCTAAAATCATTCCACAAAGAGTGTGTTAAACAACGTCCACTTGGTGAACAAGGCTTATCACCTTTACATTGTGTTGCTACCACTGAATCATTCACTGCACCGATAACGGCACCAATAGAAATTTCAATTGCTTCTTTAGCTAATTGATAACCGCCACCAGGGCCTCGGATGCTTTCGACAAGCTTCGCTTTACGTAATTTAGAGAAAAGTTGCTCTAAATAAGACAACGATATCCGCTGTCTTTCTGAAATATCTGCTAGACAAACAGGTCCATGTGTTTGATGTAATGCAACATCTAACATCGCCGTTACAGCGTAACGTCCTTTCGAAGTTAATTTCATTACATTGCCTCGCAATAGTTACTGTGGAGGCAATTACATCAAACCCGACTAATTTAGTCAAGTATATACCTGACTAATTTAGTCGGATTAGTGATTAATTATACTAAATGACTATTAGCTATCTTTATCATTGTCAATTCTGCCGCGTTGAGTCGCTGTCAAAATGCCTCGTAAAATATTCAATTCTACAATTTCAGGACGTGCACGATTATACATGCGGCGTAATTTCGTCATCACTTGACCAGGGTGCGCCTTAATAATGAAACCGATTTGATTTAGCGACTCTTCTAAATGCTGATAGAAGCCTTCCATATTTTCAGACGACGGATATTGCTCTTCTGGCACATCATTAACCACAGGTTCAACACCAGCCAACGCCGCCATTCGCACTTCATAACATAAGGTTTGCACAGCCATTGCTAAATTTAATGAGCTGTAATCAGGATTCGCCGGAATACACACGTGATATTGACACAACTGTAATTCATCATTGGATAAACCACTATTCTCACGACCAAATACCAAGGCAACCGGGTAGTTAGGCGCTTCTTGAATTAGCTTAATACCACTCTCACGTGGATCTAACATCGGCCATGGCAGTGTACGAGAACGTGCACTAGTACCAATAACTAAGCCACAGTCTTTCACTGCATCTTCTAAGGTCGTTTCAATAGTCACTGCTTCAAGCAAGTCTTTTGCGCCAGCAGCCAACGCCTGAGATTTTTCATCAATCTCAGTTTGCGGGTCAACTAATACCAAGTCAGACAGCCCCATGGTTTTCATTGCACGTGCCACACTACCGATATTACCCGGATGCGTGGTGCCAACTAAAATGACTTTAACCTTTGGCAACAATGCCATTGAAGAATCTACGGGTGTTTGATTGCTCACAAAAACTACCTTTTATCTGACTTTTATCACTTTTCTAGCTTACGAAAACCCCGATACAACAAGCATTCAAGGAAAACAGCTAAAAATAACGGGCGCCATGATAGCAAAACATTAAGTCGTTTTCTTCTATTAATTTCTTCAATCGTTCTATTAATCCCCCAATCCCTAAGCGCTTCATCATATTGAGGAAAAAGCGTGAGCAAGGTGGTGATTTTTACGCATAAAACTTGCCAGACAACATTATTCTGATAATATATGCGCCGATTAAATCTTAGCGCCTAAGCACTAAGAAAACCGTTCTTTAAAATTCAAAGGTATACACTATGCATCCGATGCTAAATATTGCAATTCGGGCAGCTCGCAGTGCAGGCAAAGTAATTATGCAGGCAACTGAGCAGCTAGATAAAGTTGAAACAAATCAAAAAGGTTCAAATGACTTAGTAACGTCAATTGATATCGCTGCTGAAGAAGCAATCATCGCTGTCATAAAAAAATCATACCCTGATCACGGATTCATCTGTGAAGAAAGTGGCGAACAAGGCAATGCCCAAAGTGAATACCAATGGATTATCGATCCGCTAGATGGAACAACTAACTTCATCAAAGCAATCCCACATTTCTGTGTTTCTATTGCCCTAAAAGTTAACGGTAAAACCGAACAAGCCGTTGTTTTCGACCCAGTACGTGATGAACTATTCACGGCAACTCGCGGTCAAGGTTCACAATTTAACAGCTACCGTACTCGTGTAACTAAAGCGAAAGACCTTAAAGGTACTGTAATTGGTACTGGTTTCCCATTCAAAGTTAAGCATTACAAAGAAACTTACTTATCAATTTTCTCTGATATGTATGATGACGTTGCAGACATGCGCCGCGCTGGTTCAGCGGCATTAGATCTTGCATACGTTGCAGCAGGTCGTTTAGACGGTTTCTTCGAAATCGGTCTTAAGCCATGGGACACAGCTGCTGGTGAATTACTTGTTAAAGAAGCTGGCGGTATTGTTACAGACTTTACTGGTGGTCACGGTTACGTATCTTCAGGCAACATCGTTGTTGGTAATCCAAAAGTAGTTAAAGCTATCTTATCTAAAATGCGTCCGCATTTAACGCCTGCTCTTTCGCGTTAGTCACTGCTTAGATAGCAAAGATTAGATAACAAAAAGCCCCCACATTAATGATTTAATGTGGGGGCTTTCTTTTTATTGGTTTGGATTATTGAGCAACGACAACAGGAATATGTTGATGCTGTTTCTCACCTAACTTAAACATTACACATTCACCACTATTCATAATGTGCCAATCTTCATTATTAGTCAGTGGGCGCGTTGCAATGACCGTGACGATATCATTTGGCGTTGTTTCTTCATGAAAATCTATCACCATGTCGGTATCAATCAACGTTGCTTGACCAAAAGGCGCACGGCGCGTAATCCAGCTTAAATTATTACTACAATACGCAATCAAGTAATCACCATTGCTTAGTAACATATTAAACACACCAAAGGCTTTTAATTCATCACCTAAGCCGCGAATAAAATCAAAAATTAGTGACGTATCTTCAGGCATCGCACCAAACTTGGCCGCCAACTTATCTAGGATCCAACAAAAAGCTAATTCGCTGTCTGTCTGCCCAACGGGATTAAAACGTGACGTCGTTAAATGACTTTCATAATCTGACAACTGACCATTGTGAGCATAACACCAATTTTGGCCCCACAACTCACGAGTAAATGGATGCGTGTTTTCTAAATTAACTTCACCGCGATTTGCTTGACGAATATGGCTTATTACCACTTCACTCTTGATCGGATAAGACTTAATTAAGTCAGCTACCTGCGATTCACAGCTTGGCAGAGGATCTTTAAAACAACGACATCCTTTGCCATCGTAAAACGTAATGCCCCACCCGTCTTTATGTGGGCCAGTAACACCGCCACGCTCTACTAATCCTGTAAAACTAAATACAATATCTGTCGGCACATTGGCACTCATGCCTAACAACTCACACATAAAATAAAACTCACTTCAAAAACAATAATTTAAACAAATCACAACTGAATAGATCACAAAAGGGAGGCAGTTATGGAGGCAACTTGGAAACCTAAAATTATAGGAATCTATTTAATTTATGGATACTACCAGAAAATATTCGATTTATCTCAGTTACCAAGGAAAACAAAGTTCGTTGTTAAATTACCCTCCCCTCAGCAAATTGTAGACCAACGAAATACGAGTTTTTAAAATGGTTTTAATTAAGTAATTTTGAAATTAGTTTCATCTGTGAATACGAGAACCAGCGCTTATATAAGCGAATAAGTAGAGCAGACTAAAATTTTCCTTTTACTATTCGTGCTGTACGTTTATTCGAAAAGAGGACGAAAGAAACTTCGATCGTAGCTTAATATGCATTTAGTATCTTCCGCATATTGGAATGCACTAATACACTCATCATCTTCAAGTGATTTAACTCGGTAGTCTTCGTATTCAGCCAAACTAGGGAAAGAAAACAAGGCTAAAGCTTTATTGTTCGCCCCTTCTGAAGGAAGAAAATATCCATGATGAATTCCACCAAATTTATTTACTAACGGAATCCAAAGCTTTGCGTAATGCTCAAACTCTTTTAATTTATAGGGATCAATTACGTAATTAAGATAACAAGTGACCAAGTGAACTACTCCATATGTATTTGGTTAATCTACGCCCGTTTAAGGGGCTGACAGTTTTTTGCTAAAATTGTGTAGTGAAATGAAACTGAGCAAACTGTTAGCAGTCCCGCTTGAATTTCTTGTCATGTACCGACTTGCACTGACAGGCCAGTTTCAATTGATATTTTATGTACAATACCATCGAAATCCGTAACTAATACGTGGTCTCCAACAAACTCAAAGCCCTCCGTGAAAATTTCGGGGCCAGATATTGTCCAGATTTGATTCCCACAGGAATCCAAACGACATATATCCAATTCCCCCCACGAAATTAAACAATCGAACTCATTTACCCAAAAGACTCCAAAGCAAGTAGAAAAATCGACTTTTTTGATCCAATTGACGTTTAGTGATGGAAGCTTTAAAGAGAATATAGAAT
>CAJXRU010000074.1 GCA_913060565.1 uncultured Gammaproteobacteria bacterium
CGTCGGCAGCGTCAGATGTGTATAAGAGACAGAAACACATCACTGAGCAAACTATTTAAACGTTCTTGCATTTGAGCCATCGCCAAATAAATTCCTGAACGTTTTGCTTCTCGAAATGAAGACGTTAAATCGCCGCCTGCAATTGCGTTTGATATTTCGCTTAACCGACTAGGTTCTCCCCCTAAAGGAACGACAATACTTCGTGTAATCACAAGTCCGATAATAGATACAACGATTAGAGCCACTAAAACGAAAATACCAAAAACAATTTCTGTGGTGACAAGTTCTTTGTGCGCATTATCAACAAATTCAGCAGCCTTTTCAAAAGCAAACTCTTCAAGATAAAGCAGCCCTTGATAGATCTTTTCGACGTGCTCTTTCCCTTCTTTTTTGGTGATATTAGCGGCAGCCTGACGTTCACCTTGACTCACCAATTCGATCACTTTGTCTCGTATTGGCTTCCATTGAATAATGAGCGATTTCACATTATCAATTTTTGCGTGATCACCTAAAAATCGTTCACTTAACAACTTGAATTGACTATAGACCTTCTTTTCAGCGTCATCTAACGCTGACATTGCATTACGACGTTGATTGTCATCTTTTGCTAACACGATATCTTTCATTGAGCGATGCATGGCTGTAATCGCTACTTCAATCTTTAGTACTGAGGTACTGACGGCAAAAGGATGTTTGTAGAGTTTATCTGTCATGTTAGACAGTGATGCCATTTTATTGGCTGAATAGATAGCAATAGCCACCATAAAAATTGCTGGAAGGCCAAATCCAACCAACAGTCGCGATTTAACACTTAATTTAGAAAAATCCATCTTTATCCCAAATAACTAAAATTAACAAAAAAGGCTTTTTGTGTTGATCATTATAAATGGGAAGAGACGATAACATCACTATTAAAAAATACTATTACTCATTAGTAGTAGATTGATTTAAAACAAAAAACCCAGCATTAAGCTGGGTTTTGTTATCAATCATAATGCTTTATTTAGCGTTAGGATTTTTCATGTACTTAAAGAAATCATTGTCTGGTTTAACAACCATCACATCGGATGAATTACCAAACGATTTCTTATACGCATCCATTGAACGCAAGAAACTGAAAAATTCAGGATCTTTACCGTAAGAATTGGCGTAAATGCCTGCAGCTTCCGCGTCGCCTTCACCACGTGTAATACGGGCTTGTGAATCAGCATTTGCGATCATGATAGCAACTTTAGCATCAATATCTGCACGAATGATTTCAGATTGCTCTTTACCTTTCGAGCGATGCTCTTTAGCTACCGCTAAACGCTCTGCACGCATACGCTGATAAATACTGCTTCGAACCGCTTGTGGCAATTCGATTTGCTTAACGCGCATGTCAACTAATTCAACACCAATATCTTGCGCTTTAACAGCCGCTTCTTTTAATGCCTCATCCATCAATTCACTGCGTTCACCTGAAACGATCTGTGAAATAGTACGAGTACCAAATGAACTACGTAAACCATCACTGATTTTTTGCTTTAGAATGTTTTCAGCATTAAATTTGTTACCACCACCAGTACGTAGATAGTAAGTAGCAAAGTCTTTAATGCGCCATTTCACATAAGAATCAACGATTAAATCTTTCTTTTCAGAAGTAACGAAGCGATCAGGATCACCATCAAGTGTTTGAATACGAGCATCTAACACACGAACCGAGTCAAACAGTGGTAACTTCATATGAAGACCAGGCTTAACAACTTCGGTTTGATCATTAGCGTCTTTTAACACAGCAGAGAAACGAACAATAATACCGCGTTGACCTTCATAAATTACGTATAGTGATGAATAGGCAAAAATAACTGCCGCACTAAGTAAGATTATAATAATACGAACCATGACTTAGTTTCTCCCTTGACGTGATGAGTCACGTGAATAACCACGCTGAGAATCGTTTACAGATGAAGTAGTTGTTTTAGGAATAACTACATTATCAACCATGTTACGCGTTGGCGCTGGCGCTTTATGCTGCTTAAGAATTTGATCAAGTGGTAGGTACATCATGTTATTACCACCCTCAACATCAACCATGACTTTATTCGTATTGCTGTAAACTTCCTCAATCGTATCAAGGTAGATACGTTCGCGCGTAACGACCTTAGCATTTTGATAAGCAGGTAATAGCTTTTCAAAACGTGCTACTTCACCTTTCGCTTGTAACACTTGTTGCTCTTTATACGCTTTAGCTTCTTGCTGTAAACGACGTACTTGACCACGCGCGCGCGGTTCAATACTTAACGCATAAGCTTCTGCTTCACGAATGTAACGCTCTTCATCTTCCTGTGCAGCAATGGCATCATCAAATGATCCTTTCACTTCTTCCGGCGGACGCGCTGGTAAGAAGTTAACGTCAACAATCGTAAGGCCCAAATTATAAGATTCAATAATTTTTTTCAGTTCAACTTCAGTTTGTTGGCGCACAAGTTCACGACCTGTGGTTAACAAATCATCCATCGTTGTGTGACCCACAACATAACGCAGCGCACTGTCAGTTGCGTGGCTTAGCGAGTTAGCAGGATCGACGGCACTGAATAAATAGCTTTCAGGAGCGATTACACGGTATTGCACGTCCATTTCAACGCGAACAACATTTTCATCACGTGTCAGCATAAAACCAGCCGCTGGTAACGAACGAATTGCTTCAATATCAACAGGAACAACGGTATCAACAAAGGTAGGCTTCCAGTGGAGTCCTGGTTCAACTTCGCCAGCAACTTGACCAAAACGTAATACTACACCACGCTCAGCTTCCTTAATGGTATAAAAACCACTAACGCCCCAAACAACAGCGGCAAGGGCAAGAATAAGCATAAGACCAGCGCCTGATAAACCGCCACCATTGCTAGACTTTCCAGATTTACCACCAAAAATTCCACCGAACTTTTTGTTTAAATCATTAAAGACATCACCAAGATCAGGTGGACCTTGATCTTTACCACCTTTATTGCCCCAAGGATCTTTGTCCTTATTTCCAGGCTCATTCCAGGCCATAATCACTCCAGTTTCTATAAGTAAATTTATTATTGAGGTGTCACTTTGATATATTGTGACAACTCGTTATCAGTTCTTTTTAAGAATTTGTTCCAGTCTACCAGTGGTAAGCGGACAGCCAAAATCATATTTCCGTCTTCGTCATATTCTTCTGATACAACGAAATCAGATTTATAAAATATGCCTTTGAATTTTCCAGCAATATGAGCAGGCAATTGCAACTGATGTTGGACAATTTTCCCCGCCAGTAATTCAGTCAAGGCAATAGGTAATAGATCCATACCTAAACCTTGCTGCGCTGAAATCCAAACGCGAATCGGTGTTCCTTCATCGTCACGGTCAATACGCGGCGTTAATGGCTCATCCAATGCATCGATTTTATTACACACCAGTAACTGCGGTATTTCATCAGCATCTATTTGAGATAAAACGCTAGTAACTTGCTCTATATTATCTAGTTTTCGAGGATCAGCAACATCAATTACATGCAGCAACAAATCAGCTTCTTGGGTTTCCTGCAGAGTCGCCTGAAACGCCGCCACTAAATCATGAGGTAAGTGACGAATAAAACCAACGGTATCCGCCAATATAACATCGCCAACATCATCTATTTCAATTTTACGCAGCGTAGGATCTAACGTTGCAAATAGCTGATCAGCAGCATAGACCGACGCATCGGTTATACGATTAAAGAGTGTCGATTTTCCAGCATTGGTATATCCAACGAGTGATACCGTAGGCACCTCAGCTCGAGAACGGGAGCGTCTACCCTGTTCTCGCTGCTTAGATACTTTATCTAAGCGTCCGAGAATATTCTTAATTCTGCCACGTAATAAACGCCTATCTGTCTCTAATTGAGTTTCACCGGGACCACGTAAACCAATACCACCTTTTTGTCGTTCAAGGTGAGTCCAACCACGAATCAATCGCGTAGAGATATGACGCAACTGCGCTAACTCAACTTGAAGTTTACCTTCATGAGTTCTCGCTCGTTGGGCAAAGATATCTAAAATAAGAGAGGTACGATCTAACACTCGGCATTGACACAATGCTTCGAGGTTTCTTTCTTGTGACGGTGTTAATGCATGATTAAAAATAACAACATCGGCTTTAAGTGCAGCCACTGTATCTGCTATTTCTTGTGCTTTACCACTGCCCACGAAAAACTTAGCTTGTGCAAATTGACGACTGCCCGTTACCGTGCCGCAGGTTGTAACCCCTGCGGACGATACGAGTAGCTCTAATTCTTCTAAGTCTTCGCGATCGTCTTCTGATGAAAAATCTATATGAACAAGGACCGCCTGTTCGCCGGTCTCAAAACGATCAAACAAAAAATGTTTCCTTAGCTTTCGCTACTTTCAGCTGACTCATCTAATTGAGGTTGCTGATGCGCGTTAAACGGCCTAGCTGGCACAACTGTTGAAATAGCGTGTTTATAAACCATTTGGCTCACGGTATTGCGCAGTAAAATAACAAACTGGTCAAATGACTCAATTTGACCTTGAAGTTTAATGCCATTTACCAAGTAAATCGCTACCGGGCAGCGTTCACGGCGAAGTGCATTTAGAAATGGGTCTTGTAACGATTGTCCCTTAGCCATAGCTAATCCTTTTTTATGTTGTTGTAATTTATGTTTTTATTATTCTTAACAAACTAATCTAAAACTCAATACTTCAGAGCTTTTTCTGCTAATTAGTTCAACGAATCTAATATCACTTTCATGTTCGACACTAAGGTTTCCTCAGCATTGTCGCCCATAGGTGTTTGTAATGTATTAAGCTTATCCCATCCGCGCAGCCAAGTCATCTGACGTTTCGCTAATTGACGTGTTGCAACTATTCCACGGTAGACCATTTCATCATAATCTATATTGCCTTCAATATAGTCCCACATTTGACGATAACCTACACAACGAATAGACGGCATGTCAACATGCAAATCTTCACGTTGGTGCAACTTTCTTACTTCTTGCTCAAACCCTAAATCAAGCATTTGCTTATAACGAAGTTCAATGCGTTCGTGCAACTGTGAACGCTCTGGTGGATAAATAGCAAATTGTACAATATCAAATGGCAAATCATTATCAACTGTTTGTGTCAATTCTGTCATAGACTTTCCGCTAATACGATACACTTCTAATGCCCGCGATAACCGCTGTGGATCATTGGGGTGTATACGTTTAGCCGCTTCTGGATCAACGATTTCAAGCTGTTGATGTATCCATTGCCATCCATGTTTATCGGCCTGTTCTTCAATTTCTTGACGAATTTTAGGATCTGCCTTCGGTAATGGCGACAAACCATCTAATAAGGCTTTAAAGTACATCATGGTGCCGCCAACTAGCAATGGCGTTTTTCCGCGTTTTGAAATGTCGTTCATTAATGTCAATGCATCACGTCTAAAATCAGCGGCTGAATAAGCAATACTTGGATCTAAGATATCAATTAATGCATGTGGTGCACGTGCCTGTTCTTCTAGAGTAGGCTTTGCACTGCCAATATCAAACCCTTTATAAATTAACGCTGAATCAACGGAAATAATTTCGCAGTTGTGCTGCTCACTCAATCGAATAGCTAATTCAGTTTTTCCACTAGCCGTCGGCCCCATCAAAAAAATGGCCTTAGGTAATGTGTGTTGACAATCGCTCATTAAAAATTAATCGCTTTTCGTTAGTGTCTGAATAGTCGCGCTAAAATCAATTGGTGCGACAAATAAGTTACGTGATTCAACTAACTCATCGTAAAACTCTATTCCCTTACCCAGCAATGCACGTGCCGCCGGTAAATCAAAATTGATCTTAGTAACACTTGCAAGCCAATCACAAATGAGTGGTGTTAATTCATCATCAGGTAAGTATTGTTGCTTGTCTAACAATTCAAGCAGCTGTGGAACTAACTGCGCAATATCCTGATTTCTTAACTGGGCCGGTACTTGCTTTACAATAATCTGGGGACGACGAACTGAAATATCAATACCTAAGCGGCGGAAAAGTTGTTCGTAATTTGCTAGTTGGTCAAGAAGCGAGCTTTCTAGCTTAATAGAAACGGGTAGTAATAATGGTTGTGATGTCATTCCCTGTTGCCATCTTGCCTGTAAATATCTGCTCTCTATCCACTGAGTAAGTTTAGGTAGATTGACTAATTCAACAATACCCTCGTTACTCACGAGTAGATAATTACCTTCTACAACATCAATCAATGTGCCAAACACCTTGTCTGGAATATCGTCATTGCATTGTGGCTTATTGGCATCAATATGACTAATTGTATTAGGAAATGGCGCTTCAAATTCCACTGCATCAGCTAATAAATTGCCGTAGGCGTTTGCGCCTTGACGAATATCGCCAGCGCTGTGTTCTGGCGTATACTGAGGCTGATAATTGGGCATCGCTGTTGGTGATTGAGCAGGTGAAGCAACCGATTCAGCTAAGTCATCAAAAGATATTGGCGCAGCAGCCTGCTGACTAGTCTCAGCTAGTGTGTATTGATGACTAGGCGCATTAACTTGCGCTGGTTGAGACAATGAGTTCGCCACTTGCGAAGCACTATTATTCAAGGCCATTGCCTGTGACAAGCCACTACTTAGCACTTGGTGAATCAAATCATGAATCATCCGAGATTGATGAAAGCGAACTTCATGCTTAGCCGGATGAACATTAACGTCAACTTGAGTCGGTTCTAAATCAATGTAGAGAACATAACTTGGTACCATGCCCTCTGGTAACCAATCTTGGTACGCTTGTCGAATCGCATGATTGATAAGTTTATCCCGCATCATGCGCCCATTAACATAACAAAACTGCGTATCATTGGTGGTGCGACAAGCTTGAGGTAAACCAAGCCAACCAGATATTTTTATATCGTTATGATCGTTATCAATGGCAATAGCGTTATCAATAAATCGATTGCCACATATTGCGGCGACGCGTCGCTCTTTTTGAGCAGTTGTCGTCGCGACTTTTAAATTTCGGAGCATTTTCTGATTGTGTTTAAGTACAAACTCAACATCAAATCGGCTTAATGCAAAACGCTTAATGAGCTCATCAATATGATTAAATTCAGTTTTTTCAGTGCGTAAGAAGCGGCGTCGTGCAGGTGTATTAAAAAACAAGTCATTGACTTCAACACTCGTCCCCACAGGGTGAGCAGCCGGTGTTATTTCGACTCCCATCTCTCGCCCTTGCGCAAAAGCTTGCCATGCTTCGTTTTGCTGCGCCGTCTTAGAAGTAAATGTTAAACGGCTCACTGAGCTAATACTGGCTAATGCTTCACCGCGAAAACCCAATGAAACAATTGAGTGCAAATCATCTAAATGGGAAATTTTGCTTGTCGCATGACGAGACAGTGCGAGCGTTAGTTGGGACTTTTCGACGCCACAACCATTATCACGAATACGGATCTGCTTGCTGCCGCCCTTTTCAATATCAATAATAATTTGCGTTGCACCCGCGTCTAACGCGTTTTCAACGAGTTCTTTGACGACAGACGCTGGTCGTTCAACAACTTCACCAGCCGCAATTTGGTTCGCCAAACGAGGCGATAATAATTCGATAGCCATATTAACTTTGAGGGATCTTTAGCACTTGCCCAATACGCAATACATTTGAGCGCATCGCATTGTGCTTTTTAATTTTGGATATCGATGTTTTATAGCGTTTTGCCAACATCGATAAAGAGTCTCCGCGAACGACCTTGTGTTGCTTCGGGCGGTAATTGGCGAAATAAGTACCTTCTAAGGCTTTACTCTTAAAGTAACTTACAACGGAACGATAAATGGCATCTACCATCTTCTCACGATGCTTTTTACTAAATAGTTTTTTCTCTTCTTGTACATTAGAAATGAAACCTGTTTCAACCAGTAAAGACGGAAAATCAGGCGATTTTAAGACCCCTAAGCTCGCCAAAGCAGGTTTCTTTTTATGCAGATGAGTTACTCTACTAAGATTTTTTAGAATGTCTGTCGCAATACTATAGCTCTCGACTTTAGCATGCTCCATCGACATATCTATGAGCGTGCGAGCCAAGTATTTACTATTTTCATTCGACTCGATAATTTCGCCCACACCACCCAACAACTCAGAATGGCGTTCATTATTTTCCAATACCCGACCAACTTCGGTATCAGCCCGTTTATTCGATTGCAAAAGTACTGACGCACCATGTGGCTTACGCGAGGTAAAAGCATCAGCGTGAATCGACACTAATAAATCAGACGATGCTTTACGGGCGATCGCAGACCGCTTATTTAAACCAACATAATAATCACCGCTTCGGGTCAAAACCGCTTTAATTCCTTTTGTTGCATTAAGCCGCTTAGCCAGCATTTTTGATATGGCTAAAGTAACGGTTTTCTCATAACGCCCACTTGGACCAATTGAGCCAGGATCTTCACCACCGTGTCCAGCATCGATAGCGATAACGATATCGCGTGTTTGTTTTGCTCTATCTTTACTCGTCTTAACAACCGTAGTGGCTTTCTTAGCGGGTGCTTTAGCTACAGATTCTTTCGGGAGGTCGACAACTAAGCGATCACCATAAGGTCCTGTTGGTGGCAGTGAGAAAATACGCGGCTTAATGCCTCGTTTTAAGTCAATGACTAAGCGTAGCATTCCTTTTTTAGGTGCACGGCTAGTACGAATACGAGTCACTAAATCGCTACTGATTTTTAGATTTTTTAAATTTGCGGTCAACGACGTTTTTTTAAAATCAATCACTAAACGATGACCGTTAGTGAGATTGAAATGGCTAAACTCTGGCTTTTCAGTCAAATCAAATACCACCCGAAATTTATCCGGTGATGGCCATACACGAACATCTTGTAGCTTATTGGCAGCACTAACGCTCAGCGAAAAGCAGAGTAAAACTAATAACAGCAGCGTTCTCAAAATACTAAGCTCTCCGTTGTTTTAATGCACTAAGCACAGTTTGGCCATTTTGTGTATTGGCCTCAAATTTTATTTCTCGCTGATTATCGACATACGTTAACCAAAGTTCGACATCGGCTTGTGGCAACAAACCGAAACCACGTTGTGGCCATTCAATCAAACATAAGCTTTTATCAGAAAAATAATCTCGGATCCCCATAAATTCAAGCTCTTCAGGATCAGCTAGACGATAGAGATCAAAATGATAAACTTGCCACTCAGCAACTTCATACGGCTCAACCAAGGTATAAGTAGGACTCTTAACGTTACCTTGATGACCAAGCGCTTGTACAAAGCCACGCGTAAATGTAGTCTTGCCTGCACCCAAGTCACCGTGTAAAAACACCGTTGTCGCTTGAGTCATACACAACGCTAAATCGCGCCCAATATTCACAGTTTGGTCGCTATCGGATAAATGGGTATGGTAGGAATTTAAAATATCTTTGCTATTCACGTTGTTATTCAATAATTACGGCAGTTCAAAGTCATAATGGCAATATATCATTGACTGACGATTTGACACAACTGGCAGTGGTTTTTAGAATAATTTAAATAGCGGCAATGACGAAAACTGTGATTGCTTAACAATAATCAACTAAGATTGGACGGTTATGGATCATAGTGTACGTTCCCCATGTATTGCCAACTGCAAACTGGATGATGATGAAGTGTGCCAAGGATGCTTTAGAACGCTTGACGAAATTATCAACTGGTCGACATCTTCTAACGTTCAAAAGCAAGCGGTCATCGACCGTGTCACCCCATTACAAATAAAACGCCGTGCATTAAAAACTAACAGCCCCTAAATTTATCAAAAAAATTCCAAAAAAAAACACCTAGAAAACCGCCAGGTTTCTAGGTGCTGAGTAGTTTTTTTACTAACAACCTTAAAGGTACAGCTAATCGAATAACACTCACGAGCAAGGCCCGCTTAGAACATGCGGTGATAATCAACTAAAACACAACATTTAACAAGTATTCAAAATATTATTATCTAAAATAACTAAATTCATTTACCATAAACGCAGTTTTAGTGAATATCATCTAATTAATGTGACTTTTTATGAACAAACAGTATCAAATCGATAATCTTGATAAAAACATTCTCAGTGCCCTCAAAGACAATGCAAGAATTCCTTATGCAGAATTAGGCAAGAAGTTGGCGGTTAGTCCAGCCACGGTTCATGTTCGAATTGAGAAGATGCGCCAGGCCGGCATCATTGCGCGAACCAAAGTTGAACTCAATGAAAAAGCGTTGGGTTACGATGTATGTTGTTTTATTGGTATTAATTTAAAAACTGCCGGTGACTACAAACCTACTATCAGCAAGCTCAATGAGATTGAAGAAGTACTAGAGGCTTATTACACCACCGGACACTACAATATATTTGTAAAAATCATGGCCAAATCTATTGATCATTTACAGCGAGTTTTAATTGATAAAATTCAAGCAATTAACGAAATTCAATCGACTGAGACATTAATTTCTCTCGACAACCCGATTAATAGAGAGGTTCGACCATAATTAGCTCACCAGAGCATTGGTGTTTTCTCAAAAAACTGCCATGATAACCAATCCATGGCAAGGACAACCTAAGGACCCAAAATGTTTACCCGATTTTTCTCGTTAGCCTTCTTCTCATATTCGCTAGCAATTTCCGTATCGGCTAATCCAGTAAAGCACCTTGAAACACAGCGCGCTGAGTTTGATGAAGTAAGACAAGAACTGGACAAGTTATCTTCCCGTAAAGCAGTTCCTAAACAGCTGCGTCAGCAAATCAATGATCTTAAAGATTATCCACTATATCCGTATCTTCAATTGTCGTTATTTAAACGACAACTAGAAAAACGTTCCGTTGAAGATATCAATGCCTTTTTAACTACCTATAAAAAATTGCCCTTTAAACACAGCCTACGTGTATTGGCCCTCAAAAAGAAATTTAAAAAGCGCCACTGGCAAGACGTCATTGCGTTATATCGCCCGGGAGATAGAACCTCTTATCGATGCATGCAATTAACAGCACTCTATAAGTCAAAACAACAACAAGAAGCATTAGCGCAAGTTGATTCATTATGGTTAACAGGAAACTCTTTGCCTAAGCAATGTGATTATATTATTAAGCGCTGGCAAAAAGCCGGTAAACAAACCAGTCAGCTAACATTGCAACGTATTGAACTCACGTTGAAGAAGCGCAAAGGAAAACTAGCAAAGTACCTAGCGAAATCACTCAACGCCAAAGACAAAGCGACCTATCTATACTGGAAAAAACTCTATAACAAACCACAAATGGTCTCAAACTCTCATTATTGGAAGAAACGTGGGCATTTTGCCAATGTCGCATTGAAAATAGCGATTGAGCGTATAACTTATCGTGACATTGATAAGGCTATTACGCTCATCGAAAGAATTAAAAAACATATAGGCTTTACAGAAAAAACACGTCATCAGTTAGTGAACAACATTGCATTACGAGCCATGCTTAAAGAGAAAGAATCGGCGCAGTTTGCACTTAATCATATCACGTGGAATGCGCTAAATACGGCTAAACAAGAACAAGTATTACGGCATCTGGTCACCATTAACCAATGGGCGACAATTAGTGAACTGTACATGGCTCACTTTCAAAAAATTGACACACCGCTGGAGTGGCAATATTGGTATGCGACCTCGTTAGAGAAACTGGGAAATACAAAAACGGCAAATGCTTTGTATAGTGATATCGCTAAAAAGCGTCGATATTATGGTTTTTTAGCGAGTGACAAACTTGGTCAAAACTATAGTTTGAATCACCAGAAGCTCGCAAAAGATCACACAGTTATTGCGGCGCTTAAAAATAATAATTATCTGCGCCGCGCAAATGAGTTTTATCTATTGGGCGATGATTTACCGGCGCGACGTGAGTGGTATCAACTCGTAAAACCGCTAAATGAAGAGCAACGAATTGCAGCGGCACACATAGCCAATGACTGGCAGTGGCACAACCGCGCGATTATAACGCTGACCATGACGGAGCAACGTAACGATTTAGATTTAAGATTTCCAATGCCCCATCAACGCGATTTTATCGATCAGGCTAAGGCACAAGACATGACACTAAGCTGGCCGTTAGCGATTGCTCGTCAAGAGAGTGCATTCTTAAAAGATGCCACATCAAGTGCTGGTGCACGTGGCTTAATGCAATTGATGCCAGGAACAGCAAAGCTCCAAGCTAAAAAAGACGGTGTGTTATATTATTCACGCAAACAGCTGCATGAGCCATCATTAAATATTAAATTGGGCACTGCATACCTTAGCGATATGTTGTCACGATTTGATAATAATCTAGCTGTCGCAGCCGCAGCCTATAATGCAGGCCCACATCGTGTAAAACATTGGGTGAAGAAAGAGTTAGCACAAGATCAATGGGTTGAAAGTATTCCCTACCGTGAGACTCGATCTTATGTCAAAAATGTGTTGGCGTACGCTGTTATCTATCAGCACCATTTATCACAAACTAAAAAATTACCTAGCGCTGCGATTAATCCAGCGCGGATGGGAATTTCAAACAAATAAATGCAGCGGATTGGGTTAATCCGCTTCAACTAATGCGCGTAATTGAGACATGAAGGTGTGCTCATTATCATCATTAGCCAATACCACTTGCTCAGCTAGAATATCCGCTAAGATATCATCGCTTGTTAACGGATTAGCTAACACAACGCGAAACACAATAATTGATTGGTATTGGTAATAAGATGGCGTCAACTTGGTACGTGATACAAATGCTTTACCATGCCCACGTTGAATTTTTTGTAAGTACTTAGTAAAGCGATTTAATAGATCATTAATCGCAATTCTAGACGCTTCATCACACGTTTTTAAATGTTCAGTCACCCATTGTGGGCAGTAACGATAAGTTAAGATATTAAGCGTTGGCTCATTACACAACTCAAATTCAGAATGGTTTTTAATCATTGCTGCAAAACGATGGGTTTTATTAATGCCCTCTTCAATGAGCAACTCATAACCACTTCGACCAAGAATTTTGAGCCCAGAGTGTACGAGCATTGCCATACCAGGACGTGAACCTTCGAGTGTTTTACTGCCTAAATCTTTAGAGCCTTTACGAATAATATAATTAGCGTGATGCTCTACACCGCTTAATACTGATGGTGATTTAAAGACAACAATTCCCGCCCCCATAGGCACATAAAGTTGTTTATGAGCGTCAATAGTTACTGAATCTGCACGTTCAATACCTGCGAGCAGTGGCGCATATTTCTTAGAAAATAGTGTTGGCGCGCCCCACGCCCCATCAACATGAAAATGACAATTATATTGCTCAGCAATATCGGCCATGTCATTAAGGGGATCAACGGTTCCTGTTTCAGTCGTACCTGCGACACCAACCAAGGCTAAGATCTTAATTTTATTATCAACAAGCTCTTGGCATTTGCTCTCAAGCGACGTCAAACAAATTTGGTTATTGTCATTAGTCGGTATGGCAATAATATTGTCTGTCCCTAACCCCAGAACATCGGCTGTTTTCTTTAATGAATAATGACCGCGTTCACTCACTAAAATAGCAGCACCGCGATAACCATAATGCAGTAGCCCGCCCATTAGACCAGTTTTTTGGATGCCAGGGTAATCTTCAGTAGGGGCGAAAGCATTATTACGTGCAGCCCACAGTGCGGTGATATTAGCGACTGTACCACCAGAACAAAATGCCCCTAGTGCATGGTTTTGGTCATGCATAAAGGTGTCATAAAAACCATCATCACTGTTATAAACAAGACGATGCAACATACCAATAACTTGGCGTTCTAGCGGCGTGAATGATTTTGAGGTTTCGGTTTTTACCAAATTCTGATTTAACGCAATCATAATTTTTGACAACGGCAACATAAAATAAGGCAACGCCGACGTCATGTGCCCAACAAAACTTGGAGAGGCGGTATGAACAGAGTGCGCTACTAACTTTTCTAATAAAAAATCAGCTTGTTGTGATACAAAAATAGGGTCACTAGGAATAGTCGCATCGGCGAAGTCCTTTTCAACTTCGGCAAGATCTTTTTCGACTGCCACAATATGAGATTGTAAAAAACCTTCGAGGTTTTCAGAAATCTCTTGCTCAATTCTACTTAACGTCGATTCCTTCTCTTCAGGTACAGTGAAGACCCGAAGTAGGCTATCTTGGGTAGCGCTAGCTTGACGTGTAGTTAGACTCATTACTCATTATTCTCAATATTATTATGTTGCGAATTTAGCTCGCAAATTTTCCACAATCTATCATTTACCCAAATTTGTTACCAGTCTGCAATGTTAATCTTTGAACTCAACCCATCGGCCTGAACAAAAAACAACCAACAAAAGTAAAAAAACACCACGATATTTAAATTGTTGTCTACTATTAATCAATAAGTGAAGCATCTATTGGAGGGGCACATGCCAGAACAAGATTGTCGTCGTGAAGGTGTTCGCGTTGCGGTTCGAAATGCCGATCATATCGAAGCCATAGTTTATACTGAACAGGGCGTACCCGAATTTTGCGATGAGTATGAAATAAATTTAGGAGGTATTAAAGTTAATAGTAACTTTAGTGACCTAACTAATAATCGAGTAAGAGTTAGTCTTTTTAACAGCAAAGACCAACGCGTCGAAATTCAAAGTACGATTATGAGTTCAAGTTTACGTAACTCCGTCATCAAATTTGATCCACTAAATCAAGAGCAATACACCATTTTATGCAATATGTTGACATTACAACAACCCATTGACGAATAACAAAACGCCGCTATAACTTCACAGTCATAGCGGCGTTTCTACAATATTAACGTCTAATTTCCGTAGCGCATTTCTTTGTAATAATTGATTAGATTTGTCGTCGATGAATCATGCTCACCCACTTCGCCATCTTGTGCTAATTCAGCTTGGATCTTAACAGCTAAGCCTTTACCTAGTTCAACGCCCCATTGGTCAAATGAACAAATTTGCAAAATAATGCCTTGCACAAAAATCTTATGTTCATATAACGCAATTAGCGATCCCATGCTTTTAGGGTCTATTCGGTCAAGCAAAATGGTATTAGTAGGACGATTACCTTGATGTACCTTATGCGGCGCCAATTTGTCGATATAAGCTTGAGTACGCCCTTTCGCTTTTAGATCTTCACGAACCTGTTGTTCATTCACGCCACACATTAGCGCTTCCGTTTGAGCGAAAAAGTTGCTCATTAACGTTTCATGATGCCCTTTTACGGGGGTTGTACTTTCAATTGAACCAATAAAATCCGCTGGAATAACGTTTTTACTTTGATGTAAGTACTGATAGAACGCATGTTGACCATTAATACCAACGCCGCCCCAAATTGAAGGCACTGTTTGATATTCAATATCTTCACCCATCCAGCTTACAGACTTACCATTAGATTCCATTTCGGCCTGTTGTAAATACGCCGCCAGCATATGAAGAGTTTGATCATAGGGTAAAATAGCTTGCGATTGGCAACCTAAGAAGGTGGTATTCCATAGACTAATTAGCGCTAAAATCACTGGCGTATTTTGCTCGAGCGGCGTTTCAATGAAATGCTGATCCATTTCATGAGCGCCTTCTAGCAACTGCATGAATTTTTCAAAGCCCATATCTAACGCGATTGGCAAACCAATCGCCGACCATAATGAGAAACGACCGCCGACCCAATCCCACATAGAGAACAAGTTATCAGGGTGAATGCCAAATGCCGTCGCATTTTCAAGGTTAGACGTTACAGCGACAAAATGATGCTTCACCGCTTCATCATCAAACGAAGACGACGTTAACCAAGCGCGTGCAGTCTTCGCATTGGTAATTGTCTCAGTGGTCGTAAACGTTTTACTAGAGACAATAAACAGCACGTTTTCAGGATTCAACGGACGTAATACTTCGGCAATTTGCGCACCATCGACATTTGAAATGTAGTGAACATTAACCGTGCTGTCATTGTGATGCTTTAATGCTTCGGTCACCATTTGTGGACCAAGGTTTGAACCACCTACGCCAATATTTACAACGTCAGTGATACGTTTACCGCTATAACCTTTCCAATCGCCTTGACGTACTTTTCTTACAAAGGCTTCCATTTTCTCAAGCTCAGCGTTAATTGTCTCTGTAACGTTCTCACCATCAACAATTAAATCGTTTCCGCTGCGATCACGAAGCGCTGTATGCAACACAGCACGTTGCTCGGTTTGGTTTATTTTTTCCCCACTTAGCATACGTTCGCGCCAATCTTCAATATCGCATTCTTTCGCTAAGTTAATTAATCCCGCCATTGTTTCATCAGTCACAAGATTTTTTGAATAATCGAACAATAGGTGTGGCAGCTTGATTGAAAACTTATCAAAGCGCTGCTTGTCTCCTGCAAAAAGGTTATTAAGATGTTTTGATTTCATCTCAACAGCATGCTGTGTAAGAAACTTCCAGCTAGGTAACGCTTGACGATTTTTCATGGGGTTGTATTCTCCTGTCAACGCACAGTTTGACTAAATGGCTTTCACTGAGCCTGTTTTTTATGATTATGGTAACTTTATAACGGATAATCCAGCTAAAAGCTGTGATTTATGTAATAAAATTACTAATTTAAGGAATTCACATGCAGCAATTTACTATCACTTTGTTACGTCATGGTGAAACAGTTGCCCCAAAAAACCTAAACGGCGCGACAGATGTAGCCTTATCTGCGCTGGGTAAGCAGCAAATGCTGGATGCTGCGAGCAAATTAAGCGATATAGATTGCATAGTGACTTCTCCATTACAGCGTTGTTTTATCATGGCGCAAACTATTGCATCACAATGGCAAGTGCCACTGTCCATTGAGCAACAAATTGCAGAAATGAATTTTGGTGATTGGGATGGACAACCCTTTGATGAACTCTATCAACAATTCCCAACAAAAATGGATAAGTTTTGGCGCACCCCCTGGGATGTCACCGTGCCAAACGGTGAACAATTAAGTGACTTCCAGCAACGAATAGATAAGGCTTGGCGGCGTCTATTAACACAGCAAAAAAATACGTTGGTGGTGTGTCATGGCGGTGTTATTCGCTATCTTATTGCTAAAGTTCTTAATCTAGGAAAACACAATAACAGCCATATTACAGCCTTAAAAATTGATTTCGCGGCGATCGTTAAAATCCAAATAACCATTGATGATGAGCAATACTATCCAATGTTGCTTTGGCCATAGCCTATTGCAATAGTCTATTTGAGTGAATATCTGCTGTGGATAAAGCTTGCATAGGCATGAAAATCGCCGATAATGACGATGTTCAATGTTTGGGAACAAGGTGATACTCCTTGGCTGTACCCGCAACTGTGAAGTTAAGATATCAATAACACGAGTATTTTAACCTAAGCCAGATACCAACTTTGATTTAACAATTTACCTTATTTCAAGCGGAGTACTTGTGTGAGCGACTCTCTGCCACATCAACAAGGCAGAATCTGCTTACGCGCCTAAATCACTATGTCATCAATCATCGACGTTCGTCAGCTTAGCTGGCACATCAACAACAAAATCATACTTGATGACATCTCTTTTAGTATTGAAAAGGGAAAATTCGTCGGTGTTATTGGCGTTAATGGCAGTGGAAAAACCAGTTTATTACGCAGTTTATATCGCGTTATCACGCCAAGCGCTGGAAACGTATCACTTAATGGTTGTGACATTTGGCAACAATCGGCAATCGATGTTGCAAAGCAAGTTGCTGTCGTTAGTCAATCTAATGCACCTATGCCTTATCAAGTGAAAGATGTCGTCGCTATGGGGCTTATTCCTCATAAAAAACTCTTTGAAAATACCAAGGCCAGCGATCATGCCCTTATCAAATCCGCCATTGAGCAATTAGATTTAACGGATTTGCAAAATAATGATTTTGAAACGCTGTCAGGTGGTGAACAGCAGCGCGTGTTAATTGCACGCGCAATTGTTCAATTAGGTTACAAAAATAGCCTCGACAATCAGTTATTGATTATGGATGAACCAACTAATCATTTAGACATTCACTACCAAATCGACTTACTAAAACGCGTTCAACAACTCGGCTGTAGCGTGATTGTCTCCTTGCATGATTTAAATATGGCCAGTGCGTGCTGTGATGAGATTATATTGGTCGACAACGGTAAAGTCGTTATTCAAGGATCGCCTCAGGAAGTTCTCACGCCAGCGCGGATCAGTGAAATTTATCAAGTCAACGTTGATGTTATTGAACATCCGCAGCATAAACGCCCACATTTATTGTTTAGCGAGTCTTCAAATCATGACTAAAACGCTACTTATCATTGCATTACTCGCTTTTTCTTGCGTCACTTCTATTATCGTCGCCTTAAGTTTTGGCGCGATTTCAGTCTCGTTTTCGGATGTGGTTTACGCATTGTTTCCTTCATTGAGTGAACAGACAGTTGATCCTATTATCGCTCAAATCATCGTAGAACTTCGATTGCCACGGATATTGCTGGCACTGCTCTCTGGTGCTGGTTTAGCCATCGCCGGAGCGACGTTGCAGCAAGTAACGCGAAATCCTTTAGCAGATCCCTTTTTATTTGGCATTTCTGCCGGCGCATCATTTGGCGCGGTCGTTGTGCTCAGCGTATTAACCAACATTGCCATTGTGTGGCTGCCAATTGGCGCATTTATTGGCGGGTTATTATCCATCACCATGGTGTTATTTATTGCAGGGCGCAGTACCTATCAGCAAATTGAACGCATGTTACTAGCAGGGGTTGCTTGCTCATTCATGTTTAGCGCAGCAACTAGTGCGATTTTATATCAAAGCGATCCGCAAGCTGCCGCATCAATTTTGTTTTGGACACTAGGCAGTTTCTCTCAAGCACAATGGGATCAATTATTGTGGCCAACAATTATTATAGGTACTAGCATCATTGCTTTTTTCGCTTATTCAAGACAAGTACTCGCTATCTCTGGTGGTGATGAGAATGCGACAACATTGGGTGTATCAGTATCGAAAGTTCGTTTGCTGATGCTAATTTTGAGCTCACTAATTTGCGCTGTCATCGTTGCAAATGCCGGTGGAATTGCCTTCGTTGGACTCTTAATTCCGCATGTCGTACGCTTAACATTAGGCCAGCGGATGTTAAATAACTACGTAATTGTTGCCCTGCTTGGTGCAACCTTTATGATTTTAATCGATTTGGCAGCGCGAACACTCATAGCAAATCAGGAAGTACCGTTAGGCATTATTACCAGTGCTATCGGCAGTGTTTTCTTTCTGCTAATTCTTAAACAACGTCGTCAATATTAATGAGATTTATCATGGACTTTATCGCACCGCTAGATAAAACACAGCAAAGCCTGATTGAGCATCGAATCAATAATAAAACGAAGCCTTTGGGATCGTTAGGTCAGCTCGAAACATTGGCGATTCAATTAGCACTGATTTTAGGTGCTAAAAAGCCATTGATTAATCAGCCAACCCAATTGGTATTTGCAGGTGATCATGGCGTTAGTGAATTAGGTGTGTCAATCGCAGGGCCTGAAGTTACCGGACAAATGGTGGCTAATTTTTGTCATGGCGGCGCAGCAATTAATGCATTTTGTAGTCAAAATAATATGAATCTCTATGTGGTTGATTGCGGTACTGTTATTGAACATCCTGACCATCCAATGCTCATCAAACAACGTATTGCATCGACAACGCAAGCATTTAATTTAGCGCCAGCAATGTCTCAAGAGCAACTGCAACAAGGGCTCGACTTTGGCAAACACGCAGCTGTAAAAGCCATTGCCACTGGCGCCAATGTCATTGGCATTGGAGAAATGGGCATTGGCAACACGACGTCAGCAGCTGCGATTATGCATCTTATTACAAAACACGACATTGACCTCTGTGTTGGTCGTGGCACTGGTGTTGATGACGATACAGTGTCTAAGAAAAAGAAAATAATTTCAGATGCCGTGCAACTTCATCAAGACCATATTAGCGATGCATTAAGTGTATTACGGTTAGTTGGCGGTTTTGAAATCACTCAGATGGTTGGCGCTATGCTCGCGATTGCCGAAGCGGGTAAAGTCATTTTAGTCGATGGATTTATTTCAAGTGCCGCGGCGCTCCTTGCTTGCAAAATGTCAGACAATGTTCGTGAATATATGATTTTCAGCCATTGCTCTAAAGAGCTTGGGCACCAGCTTTTATTAACAGAGCTAAGCGCCGATCCTATTTTAGATCTTAACCTACGTCTTGGTGAAGGTAGCGGTTGCCCGCTTGCTTTACCACTGCTGCGCAGCGCATTGGCTTTTTATAATGAAATGGCGAGTTTTGAACAAGCGAACATTAGTGTTGAGCAGCCTTGATGTCTAAAGAAGCAGGGTTGCGACATCAATGGCGTTTATGGCGCATTGCCTTAGGCTTTTTTACGCGCGTGCCTATTAAAGATATTCCCGATTTTAAACAGCATTGGCTTAATCAAGCCAGCCGTTATTACGGTGTTGTTGGTTTGTTGGTAGGCGTTGTTGCAGCGCTGACTTGGCAAGTATCTAGCTTACTATGGCCTGTTAGCATTGCTGTTATTTTATCGATGATAGCCAGTGCGCTACTTACCGGCGGGTTTCATGAAGACGGCTTAGCAGACACTTGGGATGGTTTTGGCGGCGGTTGGGGTGTCGAACAAAAACTAGCTATCATGAAAGACTCTCGCCTTGGAACCTATGGCGCGTTGGCTTTGATATTTGCGATTTTGTTAAAATTTCAATTGTTAGTGAGCTTGGCACAACTATCAATTGAGCCAATACTAGGCCTAAATATCATCGTTATTGCGTTGGTATCGAGTCATTGTTTGAGCCGAGTGATGGCGGTGAGCCTTATTTTCAATCAAACCTATGTCCGAGATATTGACTCAAGTAAAGTCAAACCAATGACTGAGCAACAAAGCCCAACAGAAATTATCATTTTATTATTGAGTGGGTTACTACCACTCACCTTGTTACCACTCACGTTATCATTAAGTCTCATTGCTGTGCTAATTGTCAGTCGCGGCTTAATTGTGATGTGGTACAACAAACAACTTGGTGGTTATACAGGTGATTTGTTAGGCCAAGCTCAGCAAATCAGTGAGTTGATTATTTATCTCAGCTTCCTCACGTATTTTACCCATTAAACCAATTTCACATGTAAGGATTTAGCCATGAGCGATAATGACGAATTAAGAAAAAAAAAGCACCAACAGCGCCAACAAAAACTAAAAGAGAGCATCGATGCCAAAGTTGCAAAAGCGACTAAAGAGCAAGGCATATTTATGG